>CAIUZX010000495.1 GCA_903903715.1 uncultured Caulobacterales bacterium | reverse complement strand
TCCGGAACCTTCCGCCGTGCTGGAATTGCTGAAGCCCATCACCTGGTTTGCGACCATGTGGGCCTTCATGTGCGGGATGGTGTCCTCGGGCGCGCCCATCGCGTCGCACTGGCTGTTCGCCCTCGGCGGCGTGGTGCTGGCGGGCCCCGCCATCTGCGCCACCAGCCAGGCGGTGAATGACTGGTTCGACCGGCATGTCGACGCGATCAATGAGCCGAAGCGCCCGATTCCCTCCGGCCGGATCCCCGGCGCCTGGGGGCTGATCATCGCCTGCGTGTGGACGGGGCTGTCTCTCGCCCTCGCTGCAGCTCTTGGGCCGTGGGTGCTGGTCGCCGCCGTCATCGGTCTGGCGCTCGCCTGGGCCTACAGCGCCCCGCCGATTCGCCTGAAGCAGAACGGCTGGTGGGGCCCCGCCTCCGTCGCCATCTGCTATGAGGGCCTCTCCTGGTTCACCGGCGCAGCGGTGATGGGCCGCGCCTTCCCCAGCGCCGAGATCGTCACCCTTGCAGGCCTCTACAGCTTCGGCGCCATCGGCATCATGGTGCTGAACGATTTCAAGGCGGTCGACGGCGACCGGCAGATGAACATCCTCTCTGTCCCTGTGGATCTTGGCGTCGAGAACGCGGCCTGGCTGTCCTGCGTCATCATGGCGGCGCCGCAGGTGGTGGTGGCGACGCTGCTCGCCAGTTGGGGCCATCCCTGGCGCGCCGGGGTGGTCGCCCTCCTGCTCATCGCCCAATGCGTGCTGATGGTCCGCCTGTTGCGCGATCCCAAGCAATACGCCCCCTGGTACAACGCCACGGGCACCACCCTTTACGTCATCGGCATGCTGGTCAGCGCCTTCGCCGTCGGCTCGCATCACGGAGGTCTGTCATGACGCGTCCCACATCTGCGGGCCTCTCCTGGCCCGGCGTGTTCAAGCTCGGCCTCGTCCAGTGCGCCGTAGGCGCCGTGGCGGCGCTGACGACGTCCACCCTCAACCGCGTTTCGGTGGTGGAGGCGGGGATGCCCGCGATGCTGCCCGCCGCGCTGGTCGCCTGGCACTATGTGGTGCAGCTCAGCCGTCCGCACTGGGGCCACGGCTCCGATCAGGGCGGGCGCCGCACGCCCTTCATCATCGGCGGCATGGCCGTGCTGGTGCTGGGCGCCATCGTCGCCACCGACGCGGTGACCATGCTGCGCGCCATGCCGGTGCTGGGGATCATCCTTGGCCTGATCGGCTACAGCATGATCGGCGCAGGCATGGGGGCTGCAGGCACATCGCTGCTGGCCCTCCTCGCCACCCGCGTCGCGCCGGAGCGCCGCGCCGCCGCCGCGTCGATCACCTGGATCATGATGATCTTCGGGATCGTCGTTTCCGCCTCCGTGACCGGCGCGCTGCTCAAGCCCTTTTCGGCCCAACGCCTCGCCATGATCGCCTCGGGCGTCGCAGGGATCGCCTTCCTGATGGCCCTGTTCGCCGTCTGGCGGGTGGAGGACCGGCCAGAGCTCGCCGCAGCGAACGATGCGCCCCCCGCCCCAGCCCCCCGCCCGTTCAAGGGGGTGCTGCAGGACATCCTGAGCGATCCCGTCGCCCGGGACTTCACCCTGTTCGTCTTCGTCTCCATGCTGGCCTACAGCGCGCAGGAGCTGATCTTAGAGCCCTTCGCCGGTCTCGTCTTCGGCATGACGCCCGGCCAGTCGGCGCAGCTTTCCGGCCTGCAGCACGGCGGCGTCCTGCTTGGCATGATCACGGTCGGCGTGCTCGGCGCGCGGGTCGGCGGTCAGCGCAAGGCGTGGATGCAGACCTGGACCGTGGCCGGATGCATCGGCTCCGCCGCCGCGCTCGCGGGCCTTGCAGGCGCCACGGCGTTCCGCGCCTGGCCCTTGTCTCCGACCGTGTTCGCCCTCGGCTTCGCCAACGGCGTCTTCGCGGTCTCAGCCATAGGCTCGATGATGGGCCTTGCGGGCGGCGGGCGCTCTCCCAGCGCGGGCGCCAGGATGGGCGTGTGGGGCGCAGCGCAGGCCATCGCCTTTGCGCTCGGCGGCTTTGTCGGCGCCGCAGGCTCCGACGCCCTTCGAAGCGTGCTGCACCAGCCCGCGCCAGCCTTTCTGATCGTCTTCGGCGTGGAGGCGGTCATCTTCCTCATCGCCGCCAAGATCGCGGCGGGAATCGGCAAGGACCAACCCCAGTCCGCCGTATCGTCGGCGACCGGAGAGATCGGCTTCGGGAGCGCAACCTGATGACCCACACGGATATCGAGACCTATGACGTGGTCGTGGTCGGCGGCGGCCCGTCCGGCGCCACGGCGGCGACGGATCTGGCGCGCAAGGGCCGAAAAGTTCTGCTGCTCGACCGCGGCGGGCGGATCAAGCCCTGCGGCGGCGCGATCCCGCCACGGCTGATGCGCGACTTCGACATCCCGGAACGCCTGCTGGCCTCCCGCGCCACATCCGCCCGCATGATCGCCCCCTCAGACGCCACGGTGGACATGCCCATCGAGGGCGGCTTTGTCGGCATGGTCGACCGGGAGGTCTTCGACGAATGGCTGCGGGAGCGGGCCGCCAAGGCGGGCGCCCACCGGCTGACCGGCGGCTTCGAGCGGATCGAGCGCGACTATAACAATGACGCCATCGTCTTCTTCCGTGCGGCGGGGGACCTGCGGGAACAGCGGGTGCGCGCCCGCATGGTGATCGGCGCAGACGGCGCGCGCTCCCAGCTCGCCAAGCAGACCATCAAGGGCGGCGACAACGTAAAGTGCGTCTTCGCCTATCACGAGATCATCCGCGCCCCACAGAACGGCGCGGGCTTCGACGGCCAGCGCTGCGACGTCTTCTATCAGGGGGGCCTGTCCCCCGACTTCTACGCCTGGATCTTTCCCCATGGCGACACGGCCAGCGTCGGCGTCGGCAGCGCCAAGAAGGGCTTTTCCCTGCGCTCCGCCATCAAGACCTTGCGCCGCTCCACGGCGCTGGAAGGGTGCGAGACGATCCGCCGGGAAGGCGCGCCGATCCCGATGCGCCCGCTCAAGCGCTGGGACAACGGCAAGGACATCGTGCTGGCCGGAGACGCCGCAGGCGTGGTCGCGCCGGCTTCCGGCGAAGGCATCTACTACGCCATGGTCGGCGGACGGATCGCCGCCGACGCGGTGGAGGCGGCCCTCGTCACCGGCGACGCCCGCGCCCTCGCAAAAGCCCGTAGAGCCTTCATGAAGAGCCACGGACAGGTCTTCTGGGTGCTGGGGATCATGCAGCACTTCTGGTACCGCAACGACCAGCGCCGGGAGCGCTTCGTGAAGATGTGCGCCGATCCGGACGTGCAGCGCCTGACCTGGCAGGCCTATATGAACAAGGAACTGGTCAAGGCCGATCCCGCCGCACACGCGCGGATCTTCTTCAAGGACATGGGCCACCTGCTCGGCCTAAAAGCCACGTGACGGAAAGCCATGTGACGAGCACGTCCCGCTCGCGCCTGACCCCGGTCATTGTCGCGGCCCTCTGCGCGACCGTGACCGCCGCAGTGGGCGGCTCCCTGACCGATGTCGGCCCGTGGTACCAGCAACTGCACAAGCCCGCCTGGGTCCCGCCGAACTGGGCCTTCGGCGTCATCTGGACGACGATCTTCGCCCTGGCCACGATCTCCGCCGTCCACGGCTGGCGCGCGTCAGCGGGCGACAAGGCAAGGCGGGAGTGGCTGATCGGTCTGTTCGCCCTGAACGGCTTTCTCAACGTGCTGTGGAGTCTGTTGTTCTTCCGGATGCATCGCCCGGATCTGGCCCTGATCGAGGTGGCGGCGCTGTGGGCGTCCATTGCGGCGCTGATCCTGTTTCAGCTTCGCCGCTCTCCCCTCTCCGCCGCCCTGCTTGCGCCCTATCTCGTCTGGGTCAGCATCGCCGCAGCGCTCAACACCGCCATCCTGCAGATGAACGGACCGTTCGGATGAACTGGCCCGCCTATCTTGCCCACGGCGCGGCGGTGGACCTGATCCTTGGCGTCATGGTGATCGAGTATCTCGTCTTCGCGCCAAGGCAGACCGAACCTGCGCGGCGGATCGACCTGCTGATCGCCCTGCTGCCGGGCCTGTTTCTCGTTCTGGCGCTGAGGTTCGCCCTGACCGGCGCAAACGTGCTCTGGATCGCCGGCTGTCTTGCGGCGTCGTTTCCGGTTCACCTCATGGACCTGCGCAGACGCGAGCTCTTGCGCTGACCGTCTCTAGCTGTGCCCGATCCGCATCCGGATCCGGTGCAGCAATCGCCAGACGAGCAGCACGACAAACGGCGCGAGCAAGCCCGTCGCCAGGGTGGGATTGAGGTTGTGGCGGATCTCGCCCACCCCCTCCAGCAGCACCTTGATCAGCCCCATCAGGTAGTAGGAGATGGCGACGACCGAGAGCCCTTCGACGGTCTCCTGCAGTTGCAGTTGAAGTTGCGCCCGTCGGTTCATGGATTCCAGCAGATTGAGATTGGTCTGCTCGGCCTGCACGCTCACTCGGGTGGAGAGGAGCTGTGTGGTGCGGGACACGCGGTCGGAGACATCCCTAAGCCGGTCTTCCATCGCGATGCAGGTGCGCATGGCGGGGGCGAGGCGACGGGCCATGAACTCCCCGATGGTGGGGCGATTGCCCAGCGGCGTCTCATTCAGCTGGCGGATCCGCTCCTGCACCAGACCGTGATAGGCCCGGGCCGCCGCGAAGCGATAGCTGGTCTCGCCGGTGAGCGACTCGGCCTGGCCAGCGAGGGCGGCGAGGCGCTCGAGCAGTTGCCGGTCCTGCTGGACCCCGCCCTCGTCGAGCATCCGGTTGGCCGCGGCCGCCGCGCCAGCCTCCAGCTCGGACAACGCGGCCCCCGCCCGCCAGGCGAGGGGAAAGGCGAGCAGCGCCAGGAGGCGATAGCTCTCGATCTCCATCAATTGCTGCAGGATATGGCCGCCGAGCACGGTGTCCGCATCCTCCTGCACCACGACGAAACGGGTGAAACCGTCAGGGCCTGGGCGAAAATCGGTCGTCACCTGCGCCATGCCGCCCGCAACCGCCGAGCCGATCATGTCCTCGGCGAAGACGATGGTCTTGGGCGTCTCGCGTAAGAGCTCCACATGCGCCGCGGCCATCACCTCCCCCGGCAGGGCGGCCAGCCAGTCCTGCGGCGCGAGGTCGAGGGCGGTGACGGCGAAGGGCGCGATATCGGGATCGGGCTTTGGCCGAAAGAAGGTCCAGGTGGAGACTTCCGTGTGGCGCTCCCAGCGCAGGCGCCAGGTGGCGGCGTCGACCACGCACCAGCGCGCGTTCGGTCCAGGCTCCGCCGCGCCGATCTTGCGACAGAGGGCCGCCATATGATCGCGATCGAGCTTTGCGCCAGCTTCCCCCGACAAGGCGGCGATCCGCGTCGCCAGCATGGGCGCGGCGACGGGCGTCGAGGGACGGGCGTGTGCTTCGGCCAGAAGCACGTCGCGCTCGGCGTGAAACCGCCAGGTAAGGGAGCTGGTCGCCAAGATCGTCAGCCGCCGGTCACGGCCAAGGCGCGAAGGGCGCGGCGTGCAGCCAGCGATGCGCCAGCCGCGACGTGAACGCGTTAAAGACCGAGCTCAGACCACCGCGAGAGGTAGATGCGAAACCACGGGGCGTAGGCGAAGGGCTCTTCGGCGACGTCGCGCCGGATGGCGCTGAGCGGTGACCAGCGGGCATGGGAAACCTCCTGCGGATTGAGATCAGGCGTAACGGCGCGCCGGTCGACCTGGGTGTGGAAGATGCGGACCCGCTCGTTCTCGCGCAGGCCGTCGGAGACCTGGGTCTCGTAGTCGATCTGCGCGCCGGGCTTTAAAGGCAGATCAAGGCCCATCTCCTCGCGCAGCCTGCGCCGCGCGCTGTCCTCGGCGGTTTCGTTCCAGTGCGGATGGGTGCAGCAGGTGTTCGCCCACAGCCCGCCGCAGTGATACTTGGTGTCCGCCCGGCGCTGCAGCAAAAGTTCATCGCCGCTGAAGACGAAGATCGACACCGCCAGGTGCTGAACGCCCCGCCGGTGAGCGTCCATCTTTTCAATCGGATAGATCGATCCGTCGTCGGCCACCGCCGGGATCAGGCTGACCCCGGTCAGGCTGAGATCGGCTGCAGGCCGTGTCGAAAAGGCGGGACGAACGGTCATGCGGCCGCCGACGAGCGGGCCAGGGTGCAGATCGACCACAGTTCCGACAGGGCCGTGACCAGTTTGACGATGTCCTCGTCCGTATGCACGGGCGACGGCGTGATCCGCAGGCGGTCGGTGCCCCTCGGCACCGTGGGATAGTTGATCGGCTGAATATAGATGCCGTAATTGTCGAGCAGCCAGTCGCTGATCATCTTGCACTTGACTGGGTCGCCGACCATCACCGGGATGATGTGGCTCTCGTTCTCAAGGTAGGGAATGCGGATCTTGGTGAGCTCGCGCTTCACCTTGGCGACGCGGTTCTGCTGGCGCGTCCGCTCGTGCTGGCTGACCTTCAGGTGCTTGATGCTGGCCATCGCCCCGGCCGCCACCGCCGGCGGCAGGGCCGTGGTGAAGATGAAGCCCGAGGCGAAGCTGCGCACGAAATCACAGACGGCGGCGGATCCGGCGATATAGCCGCCCATCACGCCGAAGGCCTTGCCCAGCGTGCCTTCGATGATGGTCAGGCGGTCCATCAGCCCTTCCCGCTCAGCGACGCCGCCGCCGCGCGGGCCGTAGAGGCCGACGGCGTGCACCTCGTCGAGATAGGTCATGGCGCCGTACTTGTCCGCCAGATCGCAGATCTCCTTGATCGGCGCGATGTCGCCATCCATCGAGTAGACGGACTCGAAGGCCAGCAGGATCGGCCGCCCCGGCTCCACCGCCGCGAGCTTGGCTTCAAGATCGACCAGGTCGTTGTGCTTGAAGATCTTGCACTCCGCGCCGCTGTGGCGAATGCCCTCGATCATCGAGGCGTGGTTGAGCTGATCGGAGATGACGATACAGTTCGGCAGCCGCTGTGCGAGGGTGCTGAGCGCCGCCCAGTTGGACACGTAGCCGCT
>CAIUZX010000494.1 GCA_903903715.1 uncultured Caulobacterales bacterium | reverse complement strand
ATGAAATAGTAGAGCCGCTCAGCGTCCCAGACCAGCAACGCCGCAGCGACGTCTTGCCCCTTGTCATCGACGGCGCAGAGGATGCCCCCTGCCCCCCGCAACTCCACCGCCTGCATCAACCGCCCAATCACCTCATAATTGTTGCGATCGTTCGGCGTCGACTCCTGCCGCAGACGGCGAAAGCGGTCTAGATCGAAGTGCAGTTCGGTCTGGAACTGGCGGCTCGCGGTCTTGATGATGTTGCGGGGACGGTGGTCCATCGCCGCTGTCAGCGCCTCCATGGGGACGTCACACGCCGATGAGAACGTGATCTTCGGCTGAAGTTTGAAGCCGTTCATCTGATAGGCGAAGATGAGATGGCGATCGTCGCCGATGATGGTGTGGTAGGCGTCGAAGTCACCTATTTTTTCATAGAGTTGAGCAACAATTTTAATGGTGTTTGACATCCGGGTGACGTCCTTGCCCCCCGGCGCATTGATGCGCGGCGACAGGCGTCGCGTGTACGGCGGAGCCTCAATCTTCCGCATCACGCCCCTGCGAACGGCATGGTAAGGCAGGACGCCGACCAGCGTGCTGTCCCAGAAGACCTCCGCGCGCTCGATCGCGCCGTCCGTGACCGCTTCGAGCCACCAGTCTTGTTCAAACACCGAGAGCGAGCGACCGCCAAACGCCTCAACGCCATCACCTGGCGGCGTCACCATTGACGCCCTAGGAGACTTTGGGCCGTGAGACTCTGCGGCATTTTTGCTCATTCTTCCCACCTGGACGTCGGAATGCTGGTTCCGACGCCTTCAGGTTAGACGAGAAAGGTAAAAAAACCTGCCGCAACAAGATTCGCAATATTCACCCAGAAGTTTAAAACGCGATTCACCCTGCTCGGAGCAAATCCGCCCCAGTTCGTGTCGCCTTGAGCTTTTCGGCGATCAGGAATGCGAGCTCCAGCGCCTGGTCCGCGTTCAGCCTAGGGTCGCAGTGGGTGTGGTACCGATCGGACAGATCCGCCTCCGACAGCGCCCGCGCGCCGCCCAGACACTCGGTCACGTTCTGGCCTGTCATTTCCAGGTGGACGCCGCCGGGGTGCGCGCCTTCCGCACCAGCCACTTCGATGAAGCCTTTGACCTCCGACAGGATGCGGTCGAAGGGCCGGGTCTTGTAGCCGTTGGCGGCTTTGAGCGTGTTTCCGTGCATCGGGTCGATGGACCAGACCACGTTCTGGCCAGCCCGCACCGTGGCGGCCATCAGCGCCGGCAGCCGATCGCGCACCTTGTCCGCGCCGAAGCGGCCGATCAGGGTCAGACGCCCGGGCTCGTTCGCGGGGTTCAAAGCCTCGATCAGGCGCAGAAGGTCGTCCGGCTCCATCGTTGGGCCGCACTTGACGCCGATGGGGTTGCGCACGCCGCGCATGAACTCGATGTGCGCGCCGTCGAGCTGGCGCGTCCGCTCGCCGATCCACAACATGTGCGCCGAGGTGTCGTACCAGTCCCCGGACGTCGAATCGACGCGGGTCATGGCCTCCTCGTAGCCCAGCAGCAGGGCCTCGTGGCTGGTGTAGAACTCCACCTGCCGCAGGTCCGGCTGGCGCTCCGGCGTCAGGCCGATCGCGGCCATGAAGTCCAGCGTCTCGGAAATCTTGTCGGCCAGCTCACGGTATCGCGCGCCCTGCGGACTGCCCTCCACGAAGCCCAGTGTCCAGCGGTGGACGTTGTAGAGGTCCGCATAGCCGCCGCCCGCGAAGGCGCGCAGCAGGTTCAGCGTCGAGGCCGACTGGCTGTAGGCCTGCATGAGCCGGTTCGGGTCCGGCGCACGGGAGACCGGATCGAAGTCCTGTCCGTTGATGTTGTCCCCGCGATACGAGGGCAGCGTCACGCCGTCGATGGTCTCGATCGGTTCGGAGCGCGGCTTGGCGAATTGACCGGCGATCCGGCCCACCTTCACCACGGGCTTGCCGCCGGCGAAGGTGAGCACCACCGCCATTTGCAGCAGCAGACGGAAGGTGTCGCGGATATTGTCCGCGTGGAACTCCTTGAAGCTCTCGGCGCAGTCTCCGCCCTGCAGAAGGAACGCCTGCCCGGCCGCAACCGTCGCCAGACGCTGCTTCAGCTGGCGGGCCTCGCCGGCGAACACCAGAGGCGGCAAGGCGCGCATCCTCGTCTCCGTCTCGGCGAGCGCCGCTGGATCCGGATAGTCCGAAGGAATATGCCTGGCCGGCTTCTGTCTCCAGGACGCCGGCGTCCACCGATCGCTCATCTCAAGGCTCAATCTTTCCAAACAGAGAGCGGATATAGGCGCTTATCTGATCAATCGCAAAACAAGACGATTTCGGATGAAACCATCAGGTGAGGGGAACGAGCTCCCCGAGCTCTTCGTCCCGTCGCCGCGGCAGTCGCCGCGCATTGGTCAGGGCCGCGAACGCCACCATGGTGAGCGCGCCCAAGGCCAACCACCACTCCTGCCAGACGCCGAAGCTCAACGCGCCGATGACGATGTAGGCTGACAGCGATGCAATCTCGGCGGCGGCCAGGGCTGGATCCCGCGTGCGGACCTGCTCGATCCTCGCAAGCAGCCAGGCGAAATAGGTCACGACCAGGCCGACACCCACGGCGCCTAGCTCGAACCACACCTGGAGGGCGGCGTCGTGGGGATGCAGGGGAATGGCGCCGGGAAAGGCGCGACTGGCGTCGAGGCCCCACCCCAGGAATGGTCTCTGTTCGATCAGACGTGCGGTGAACCGCCAGATGTCGAGCCGCGCGCCCCACGACGCCTTGGCGACGCCGCCCGCTGCGGCCAGCCCCGCCGGGGCGCCTCCGCCGCCGAGGATCAACGGCGTCAGAACAAAATAGGCGGAGGTCGCGCCCATCGCCCCAAGTGTGGCGACGCGCCCGAGCCGCAGACTGCCTGCCCCGGCGGCGGCGCCGATGGCGAGCGCGAGCACAGCAGCGTCGATACGGTATAAGATCGCGCCGATGAATGCGGTCAGAGCCGTCGCCACACCCATGGCGCGCCACCGATTGTCTCTTCGCCAGAGGTTCAGCAGCACCGGCCAGATCAGCAGAGCGATGGGGTAAAAAGCCCGAGCGACATTGCGCCTCGCTAGATCGGGCCGCGCCTTCTGATGCAGCGCCGTCTTCAGCATCAGGTAGAGTTGCTGGGAGCTCACGAATTCAATGATCACCAGCGCCGCCACAATAGCGAGACCCGCGCCCAGGATCGTCAGGCCGAGCTCGGATGTCGAGCGCCTCACGCCCGCCGCTGCAGCCACGGCCGCGCCGTAGAGCGCGAGTTGCAGGATCAGTTTCAGCGCCGTGATCGACTGGACGTTCCTTGTCT
>CAIUZX010000493.1 GCA_903903715.1 uncultured Caulobacterales bacterium | reverse complement strand
GGACAACAACGCCGTCGGTCAGATGCTGGCCGCCCTCCTCGACTGGCCGCAGGCGACCTTCGCCTCCAAGATCGAGATCGCCGGCGAGACGGCCACCGTGACCCGCGAAGTCGACGGCGGTCTGCAGACCCTGTCGGTCGCGCTCCCGGCCGTCATCACGGCGGACCTGCGCCTGAACGAGCCGCGCTATGCGTCTCTGCCCAACATCATGAAGGCCAAAAAGAAGCCGATCGACGTCAAGTCCGTCGGCGACTACGGCGTCGACGTCGCTAATCGCCTCACCGTGCTCAAGGTCACCGAGCCGCCGAAGCGCCAGGGCGGCGTGAAGGTCGAGACGGTCGCCGATCTCGTGTCCAAGCTCAAGAATGAAGCGGGGGTCCTCTGATGGCCGTTCTTGTCATCGCCGATCACGACGGCGCAATGGTGCGTGAAACCACGGGCAAGACCGTCACGGCGGCCCTCGCCATCTCCCCGGACGTTGACGTCCTGGTGATGGGCAAGGGCGTCGCGGGCGCCGCCGCCTCCGCCGCCGCCATCTCCGGCGTGCGCAAGGTGCTCACCGCCGAGAGCGACAGCCTGGCTCAAGGCCTCGCCGAAGCGGTCACCGACCTCGTGGTCGGCCTCGCCGGCGGCTATGAGGCGATCCTCACGCCTGCGACCTCCACGGGCAAGAACTTCGCCCCCCGGATCGCGGCCAAGCTCGACGTCTCCCAGATCACCGACGTGATCTCGGTCGAAGGTCCCAAGACCTTCGTTCGCCCGATCTATGCCGGCAATGCGCTGGAGACGGTGAAGTCCTCGGACGCCAAGCTCGTCGTCACCGTTCGCGCCACGGCCTTCAAGGCGGCGGCGGGCGGCGGCTCGGCTTCGGTGGAAGCGGCCTCCGTCCCCGGATCTGCGGGCCGGGCGGCGGCGTTCATCTCCGAAGAGGTGGTCAAGTCGGATCGTCCGGAACTTGCGGGCGCCAAGATCGTCGTGTCCGGTGGTCGGGCCCTGGGTTCGGCCGAAGAGTTCCAGCGGGTGATCGAGCCCCTGGCGGACAAGCTGGGCGCTGCGGTGGGCGCGAGCCGCGCCGCGGTCGACGCGGGCTACGCCCCGAACGACTATCAGGTCGGCCAGACCGGCAAGGTCGTGGCGCCGGATCTCTATGTCGCCATCGGCATCTCCGGCGCGATCCAACACCTCGCCGGCATGAAGGACTCACAGGTCATCGTGGCCATCAACAAGGACGCCGACGCGCCGATCTTCCAGGTCGCGGACTACTGTCTGGTGGCGGACTATAAGACCGCCGTGCCGGAACTGATGGAAGAACTGACCAAGATCGGGAAGTAATCCGGTCCTTCATTTCTGATGTTGTCAGCACCCTCGGGATCTTTGGTCCCGGGGGTGTTGCTTTTGTGGCGCGGTCTGCGCCTTTCCACCCTGTTCGACGCAGCCTATATAATGCTGGTCCCTGAGCGACATCCAGAACGGTCGGATGTGGCTCAAACCCCATATGTTCAAGACGTTTTCTGCGACGAGCCGACGTCCGCAGCATCGGAAAACCGCCGTGACCCGAAGGATCCGCGCATGCGCCTGAAGACACATCTCCTCGCCGGCCTCGCCGCCGCCCTGACCTGCGGCCTGGCCACGGCGAGCTTCGCCGGACCCGCCGAGATCTCGAAGGCCCTGGCCGACAAGGCGCGGCCCGCCAAGGCGCTCGAGCTGGACCAGAGCCGCAAGACCGCCGAAGTCCTTGGCTACGCCGATGTGAAGGCCGGTCAAAAGGTCGCTGACCTGATGCCGGGCGCGGGGTACTACACCATCCTCTTCAGCGATATCGTCGGACCGTCCGGCAAGGTCTTCGCCGTGGTGCCGTCCGAGTTCCTGAAGTTCGGCCCGCGCGCCACGGACGGGGTCGCCGCCCTGCAGCCGGACCATCACAATGTCGTGGTGCTGACCCCGTCGGTGAACGCCTTTGCGACGCCGGACCCCCTCGATCTCGTCTGGACCTCGTGGAACTACCACGACCTGCACGACAGCTTCATGGGCCCGGCGGACGTCGCCAAGGTCAACGCCGCGATCTTCAAGGCGCTGAAGCCGGGCGGCGCCTACATCATCATCGACCACCGCGCCGCCACCGGCTCGGCCCTGCGGGACACCGAAAGTCTGCACCGCATCGACATCGAAACCGTGAAGTCTGAAGTCCAGGCCGCGGGCTTTGTTCTCGAATCGGCGTCGCAGGCGCTGGCGAACCCCAAGGACGACCACAGCCTGAACGTCTTCAAGGGCGAGGTGCGGGGCCACACAGACACCTTCATCCTGAAGTTCCGCAAGCCGAAGGCCTGATCAGGCTTCAAGCCCGCCGACCCTCGTCGAGGGCTCGCTTGACGCCCCCCTCAAGGACGCGGATAAGCGGGGTCTCGACAAGGGGCGCAAACGCCTGGCGCCGCCCCCTTCTGTCCTCCCCAAAGCCCTGAGCCGCACAGCCTGATGGATCAAGAGAACTCTCGCAACACGATCGCTTTCGCCGTGATCGCCATGTTGATGCTGCTGGCCTACAATATGTTTGTGTTGGAGCCGGCCCAGAAGCGGCACTTGCAGGAGGTCGCCCGCCAGCGCACGGCCGCCGCCCAGGTCGCCGCCATGCCCGAGCCGCCCAAGGTGGCGACCCGCGAAGAGGCGCTGAAGACCACCCCCCGCGTGGCCATCGACACCCCGGCGCTGAAGGGCTCGATCTCCCTGCGCGGCGCGCGGATCGACGACCTCTATCTCGAGCAGTACCCCGTCACCACGGCCAAGGGCTCGCCCAAGGTCGAGCTGTTCCGCCCCGAAGGCGCGCAGCAGGCCTATTTCGCCGAGTTCGGCTGGTCGGGCGCGGCGAACGCCCCGACCTCCGCCAGCCTCTGGACGAAGACCGCGGGCGACGTGCTCAGCCCCGGCAAGCCGGTTACGCTCACCTTTGACGGCGGACAGGGCCTGGTCTTCAGCCGCACCATCTCCGTCGACGATCACTTCATGTTCACGGTCACCGAGCAGGTCGAGAACAACTCGGCGGCGCCGGTGGCTATCGTCCCCTACGGCTCGGTGCAGCATCAGGGCAAACCGGTCCTGAATCCCAACCCGCTGATCCACGAAGGCGGCGTCGCAGCGCTGGGCGAAAAGCACGAACTTCGCATCCAGGCCTTCAAGGACTGGAAGGAAAAGGGCGACACCAACATCAGCGACAATGGCGGCTGGACGGGTCTGACCGACAAGTACTGGCTGGCGGCGGTGATTCCAGAACAGTCCGAACCGGTGAAGGGCGGTTTTCGCATCTCCACCTCCAACGGCGTGGATGTGTACGAGGCCATCTATCAAGGCCAGACCCGCAAGATCGCCCCGGGCGGCCGCCTGACCGAGACCCGGCGCCTGTTCGCCGGCGCCAAGC
This sequence comes from uncultured Caulobacterales bacterium, assembly GCA_903903715.1. Classification (GTDB taxonomy): domain Bacteria; phylum Pseudomonadota; class Alphaproteobacteria; order Caulobacterales; family Caulobacteraceae; genus CAIMFV01. The sequence continues at coordinate 1,631 of CAIUZX010000493.1, read as the reverse complement.
GGGTCGAGCTCCTGAAGGGTTATGAGCGCGACCTCGGCGTGCCGAACTTCGCGGACAATGCGGTGGACTGGGGCAATCTTTGGTTCATCACCCGCCCGGTGTTCAGCCTGCTCACCACCTTCCACGGCGTGACCGGAAACTGGGGCGTGGCCATCCTGATGATGACCCTGGTGGTGCGTCTGGCCCTCTTCCCCCTGGCCAACCGCAGCTTTGAATCCGCCTCGAAGATGAAGAAGCTGCAGCCGAAGATGGAGGAGATCAAGAAGAAGTACGAGAAGGATCCGGCCAAGGCGCAGCAGGAAACCATGCTTCTGTACCAGCAGGAAAAGGTGAACCCCCTGGCGGGCTGTCTGCCCATCCTGTTCCAGATCCCCATTCTCTACGCCCTGACCAAGGTGCTGACTGTGTCGTCAGAGCTGCGTCAGGCGCCCTTCTTCGGCTGGATCCACGACCTGTCCGCCCCCGACCCGACGACGTTCCTCAACCTGTTTGGCCTGATCCCCTGGGATCCGGGGCACACTCCGCTGATCGGCGGCATTCTGGGCGGCTTCCTGCACATCGGCGTCTGGCCGCTGCTCTATGGGTTCACCCAGTGGCTCTCCACCTCGATGGCGCCGCCGGCCAGCTCCGACCCGAACCAGAAGATCGTCTACCAGATGATGCCGATCATGTTCACCTTCATGATGGCGCAGACCCCGTCCGGCCTGCTCGTCTACTGGGCCTGGAGCGGCGCCCTGACCGTGCTGCAGCAGTATGTGATCATGCACCGCGCCGGGGCGGACAACCCCATCGACGACCTTATCGCCCGCGTCACCGGCAAGACCGGGACGGCGCTGAAGAAGGCCGCCTGATCAGGAGTCTGGCGGGACCCTCTGGTATTGGAACCTCTGAACGCCCTGAGCCCTTCAGGTTCCATTGGAACCTGAAGGGCTCGAGCATTTCATTTGCCGTTTGTCTATTCGGGAAAACCGGGACTCCACTTTTCCCTGACAAACTATATGGTTTCTGTTCATGACACGTTCCGCCGCCAGCGGCCCCGCGACGGGCGTTGAAGAGGCCGCCCAGGCCTTCGCCCTCGACCTGATTCCCGATGTCGCTTTGGGCGGCGCCGCCCTGTGGACACCCCACCGGCCCAAGCGACCGGAAAAGTCCGAGGGCGGGCGCCGGTTCAAGCTCGTCTCCAACTACTCCCCCGCCGGCGACCAGCCGCGGGCCATCGGCGAGCTGACCGAGGGCATCGAGAACGGCGAGACCGATCAGGTCCTCCTGGGGGTCACAGGCTCCGGCAAGACCTTCACCATGGCCAAGCTGATCGAGGCCACCCAGCGCCCGGCCCTCGTTTTGGCCCCTAACAAGACCCTCGCCGCCCAGCTCTACGGGGAGTTCAAGTCCTTCTTCCCGGACAACGCCGTGGAGTACTTCGTCTCCTACTACGACTACTACCAGCCCGAGGCCTATGTGCCGCGGACCGACACCTTCATCGAGAAGGACAGCTCCATCAACGAGCAGATCGACCGGATGCGCCACGCCGCCACCCGGGCGGAGCTGGAGCGGGACGACGTGATTGTTGTGGCCTCCGTCTCCTGCATCTCTGGCATCGGCTCGGTGGAGACCTACACCGCCATGACCTT
>CAIUZX010000492.1 GCA_903903715.1 uncultured Caulobacterales bacterium | reverse complement strand
TCTTTAGCCTTTCTCGCATTGGCGATGATCGGCTTCGTTGCGACAAATCGCCTGGCTTCACGTTTGCCGTTACTGGTCGGGGCCCTCGTACTGGCGGTGCTGAGCCTGAATGCAAGCCTTGGTGTGGACAGGGCCATGCTCCTTGACCCCAAAATCAATCTGTTAGAGGGCGGCTCGGCAGGATCTTACCTCACCCTACCCCCTGGAATGGATGCCGCATGTCGCGGAAAAGGGTCGCTAATTTGGCAAGGAGAGAAATCTCTTGTGCTTTACTGCCCGCATATCAGATCTAACCTGATCTACTCAAAAGACTATGGCAGCATAATCGTTCAGCCTGCCAATCCGGCTGGCTCATGACAGCGCGCCAAATCCACCGGCCACGCGACCCTGGAGACGGTCGCAGATGCTCACGGTCCACCACCCGGGGCCATCGATCTGACCGTCTGACGGGGTAGTCATGGGCATTCTTTTCATCAGCCATTCGACGAAGAATAATGACGAGGCCGTCAAGGTCCGCGACTGGCTGCGCGCAAAGGGTTGGCCGGACGTCTTTCTCGACCTCGATCCGGATCAGGGCCTGGCGCCAGGTCAGCACTGGCAGGAAGAATTGCAGCGGGCGGGCGCCAACTGCTCCGCCGTCCTGGTCCTTATTTCGCCCGACTGGACGGCGTCACAGTGGTGCCAGACAGAATTCCTAGTCGCCGTTCAGCTGCACAAGCGCATCATTCCCGTGATGGTCGCGCCGACACCGATGGCGCAGATCCGCTCCGATCTTAGGGATCGCTACCAGATCGCCGACATCACTACACCGGACAAGGAACCACAAGGCTTCGGAACCCTCGAAATCGGTCTGAAACGCGCAGGTCTTGATCCGACAGCCTTCGACTGGCCGCCGCCGGGAGAGCCGCAGCGCGCCGTCTATCGCGGCCTGCAGGCGCTCGACGTCGCTGACGCTGCGATTTTCTTCGGTCGGGACGTCGAGATCACCAAAGGGCTCGATGATTTGCGCCGCATGCGCGCAGGCGTTCCGGAACGGATCCTGGTCATCCTGGGCGCATCGGGCGCGGGCAAGTCGTCTTTCCTGAGAGCAGGTCTCCTGGCCCGCCTGGCGCGGGACGACCACAACTTTCTTCCGCTTCCGGTCATTCGCCCTGAACGCGCTGCTGTGACCGGCGCACAAGGACTGACCTCAGCGCTGTCCCAGGCGCTTGGCCGGCCCGTCAGTCTGAACGGCGGCGCAAACGCCCTGAAAGACGTTTTCGCCGAACTTCGCGCGCCTGTCGTCGACCGCCTTTCGCGGTATGCGGCGGCGTCAAGGGAAGTGTGGAACGCCAAGCCCCCGACGATCGTGATCCCGATCGATCAGGCGGAGGAACTCTTCGGCTCGGAAAACCTGGAGCGGGAAGCGTTCTTAGATATCGTCGGAGGCGCGCTCACGGCGGACGACAATGTAGCTGTCGTGGTGACGATCCGCACCGATTCTTATGAGCCTTTCCAGAGGGGTTGGCTGCCCAGGGCCCAATCGGTCTTTAGCCTGCCGCCGCTTGCGACATCAGCATTCAAGGAGGTGATCGAGGGGCCGGCCAAGCTTGCAAAACCGCCGCTCTCTATCGCCCCGGACCTGACCAGCGCCCTCCTCGCCGATCTCGATAAGGCTGACGCCCTACCCTTGCTCGCCTTCACCCTCGAAAGACTTCAGGCGAGATCTAAGACCGGCTCGCTCACCCTCCTCGATTATCAGACGGGGCTTGGCGGTCTGGGCGGCGCGATCCGCGCGGCGGTGGACGATGCGCTGGGCCCAAAGGCGGATGCGCAGGCCCTCGCCCGCAAACTCTTTATCCCAGCCCTGGTTCAGGTCGATCAGGAAGGCGTGAAGCGCCGGGTGGCGAAGCTCGCCGATATTCCGCCAGCGACGCGGGCGCTGGCGGCGAGGTTCGTAGACCAGAGGCTCCTCGTTTCCGATCGCCGCATCATCGACGGACGATCGCAGGAAAGTCTCGAGGTGGCGCATGAAGCGATCCTTCGCCAGTGGCCGGCCCTGGAAAGCTGGATCATCGAGGAACGCGATTCGTTGAGCACGCTGGATCTTGTACGGGTCGCCGCGGGGGAATGGAAAACCCATTCGGCGCGGCCAAAGGCGAAGGCGTCGAACTGGCTGGTGCATTACGGCGAACGTCTGAAGGACGCATCGACTGTTTTGAAGCGCGCCGATTTCGCCCCCTTCGTGACGGCTGACATGACCGCCTATCTGGCGGCCTGTCACAAGGCTGAGCGCGCGACGCGGAACGCGCGCCTAGGGCTGGGGGCCGTCGCTTTGGGTGCGCTGATAGTCGCGTCGGCCCTTGCGACACAAAGTCAGTGGAAGCCTCAATGGGACGCATGGGCCCAACAAAAGTTTGAGTTCGACGGTCAAGCAAAATCGGCTGCGGCCCTGTCGAGGTTGAAGCCGGGCGCCGCCTTCCAGGACTGTCGGCCGGCCACGGACGGCAAGCCATCCAGGCTCTGTCCTGAGATGCTTGTAATCCCAGCTGGCGGCTTTGTAATGGGATCTCCTGAGAGCGAGGCGGGGCGTTTCAATCACGAAGGCCCGCGACATCGGGTGACGATTGGCCGCGCCTTTGCGGTTGGCAAGTATGATGTGACGTTTGACGAATGGTCGGCGTGTGTTTCTGGGGGCGGCT
>CAIUZX010000491.1 GCA_903903715.1 uncultured Caulobacterales bacterium | reverse complement strand
CGGAAGCGCTGCTTGAGCAGGCCCGCGACCGTTTGCGGCGCTTCGGTAAAGGCGACGGCGTCCGGGTCGAACTGAACCACCCAGCCCGCGGATTGCGCCGCGAGGGTCAGGTCCTGGTCCTCAGCCAGCGTGTCATGTGGAAACCCGCCGAGCTGGTCGAGGGTCTGGCGGCGCCATGCGCCCACGGCGCCGGGGACGACCGTCACCGTGCCGAGAGCGGCCAGGGCGCGACGCTCCAGGTTCTGAGCGGAGACGTATTCCAGCGCCTGCCAGCGGGTGACGGTATTGACCTGATTGCCCACCAGCGCGTTTCCGGCGACGGCGCCCACCTTTGGATCCCTGAACCAGCGCGCGAGCCGCCCGATCGTCGCCCGGGCGAACAGGGTGTCTGCGTCGAGCGCGACCACAATGTCTCCTCGCGCCGCAGCCAGGCCGCGGTTCAGGGCCATCGCCTTGCCGCCGTTTTCGAAGCGCAACAGCCTGACCATGGGGTGATTGCTGAAGTGGGCCTCCACTTCGGCGGCGGTATTGTCCTTGGATCCATCGTCGATGACGAGGATTTCCATGTTGGTCCACGAGGATTGCAGCACCTGCTGCACGGAGGACACGATCACCGCCTCTTCATTGAAGCAGGGGATCAGTACGCTCACGAAGGGGCCTGTTTCCGGAGGGATCTCCTCCGGCGTCAGGTTTTCGATCCGGAACCGGTGATAGAGCGCCAGAACGGTCAGGAACAACAGCCGCGACAAGCCGATGAGAATGGCCAGAATGAACAGCGCGGAAACAAACTTGTTGAAGCCGCGCACCGTCGAGAACACCGCGCGATCCAGCCACAGCTGATAGGCGGGACGATCCGCCGGCGGCATGGCCCGGGCGCTCGGCATATCGATCAGGTCGGCGACCGTGACCAGCGTGTATCCCTTCGCCCGAAGACTATCGATGAGCGCCGGCAGCGCCTCGATCGTCTGCCGGCGGTCGCCGCCGGAATCGTGCAGAAGGACGACCTGCCCCCCGGTCTCGGGGTTGTCATCCTCCAGGCGAGACAATGTGCGCTCAACGATCAGCTTCGCGTCCGGTCGGTTCCAGTCATCCGGGTCGATGCGTAGTCCGACTGTGACGTATCCGAGTTGTTGGGCCGTGATGAGCGGCGCGAGTTCCGCGGCTGTCGAAGGCGATGCGTCACCCAGATAGGGCGGCCGGAAGAAGCGCAGGGTTCGGCCAGTGATCGTCTGGAACAGACGCTGGGTCAGATTGAATTCGAACGGAACGGCGCTCGGCGGTTCGTCCGCAATATTGGGATGGGTGTAGGAGTGACTGCCCACGATATGGCCGTCCTTCACCTCCCGCGCGACGATCTCAGGATAATCCTCCATGTTGCGACCGATCACGAAGAAGGTCGCGGGAGCCTGCTTGGCCTTGAGAATGTCGAGGATCTTCGGCGTCCAGCGTGGATCGGGTCCGTCGTCGAAGGTGAGTGCGACCTTGCCGGGCCGTTGTCCGAGGCGCTGCACGACCCAAGCGGAGGGGAAGACGTCGTAGATTTCGTCGCTGATCAACCCGGTCGGCTTGTCCAGGGTCAGTCTGCGACGCCCGGGAGCCGGCTTGTCGGAAATGTTCAGAACTTCGCCGTAGCCGTTGAAGTCGATGTCCTGGCTGGCGGGCATCAGCGGCAGATTGGCGATCGTGGCGGTGTCGTACCGGCGTCCCAGCAGCGACCACACGCCGGGGTCTTCGGAGCCCAGGCGCCAGAAGGCGTATCCCCGGGGGCGCCAGGCGTCGGCGATACGGATCTGGTTGTACATGGTGGCCGCGTCGAGGAACCAGACCTCATGCGCGCGGCTCTTGTCGTCTGCGTATCGGTAGGTCGGATTGAGCGAAGCGCGGTCGAACACGACTGGCACATTGGCGTCGTGGGCGTCCTGCATGGTTTCGTGGAAGGTCACGGCCTGGGCTTGCTTCTCGCCCTCCGTCCAGTCGTAACCATAGGAGCCCAGCGCCAAAACGATCTTGTTCGGATCCAGTCCCTTCAGATACTCGATCAGCTTGCGCTGGAACCAGGCCTGCGAGGCCGGCGGACCGGGGTGGCCGGTCTGCCAGTGCTCGTCGTACATCATCGGCATGATCGCGTCAGAGGCCTTCTGGAGCGCTTTCAGCGGCCAGTCCGAGTCGTCGACGGGAACAGTGACCCAGATCTCCCGGCCGCGAGCGTCGAAGGCCTGATTGACCTCCGAGATAAAGCGCGGATAGGCGTCGAGCGCCTCAGGCGTCAGATTTTCGAAATCGAAGATGTACCCTGAATAGCCGCGCTGTTCGGCAAGCTGCACCAGGTTGCGGATCAACGCCGCCCGGCTTCGCGGCGAGTGAAGCAGCTGCTCGATCGGCTTGGTCACCCAGGCGCCGTCGGTCGCGTTGTGCACCACCGGCATGATCGCGGGACGCTTCTTGGCCCTGCGCAGCAGATCGTCCGCGCGCGGGTCGGATGACGCCGTCAGCGTGCCATCGCCCTGGTCGACCATGACCCACTGGGGGGCCAACACATCGATATCACCCATATGGTCGCGGAGGGACTGTGACGATTGCTCATCCCAGTTGACATAAAAGGCGACGGTCAGCGGGCGAACGGCGCTGCCTTGAACACGCGGACGATGGGGGGGGGCGGTCCACTTCGTCTCGTGTCGCGGCGGCTTGACATTCAGCGCCGTTAGGCTGTGCGGGTCTCGGAACCGAACTTCAGGAACATGTGGCGCAAAGGCGAGCGTCGCCGCAAAGGCTGCGAACATGGCCAGGCACAACGCCGCAGCCAGTCCGGTGATCAGACGCACATTTCGCGCCCTGCGGCCGCTCGGATCGTGAAAGACAGGACCAGGCATTACGTCCGCTCTAGTGCAATTTCGAAGGGGTGGAAACAGGGGTTACGACGTAAAATGCGCTACATTTAGGGGGTTTCGGGAGCCAGCAGTGCGTCGGGATCAAGCGATCGTCGGTTGCAGACGGAGTTCAGCGACGCGCCCGACGGACTTGCGACGCCAATTGACGTGACTTCGCCAACACATAGGCTCGCACAGGACCCACGTCAAAGCCCGGTCCCGCCTTCCAAAGGACGAGCGCGGCGAGCATCGGCGCAAGCCAGACGACTCGCGCGCTGTAGCGGGCGAACGGTCCGGAGAGCACGCCCGTGACGGCTGAATTGACAATGATCGCGGTCAGGAGAAGGGCGG
>CAIUZX010000490.1 GCA_903903715.1 uncultured Caulobacterales bacterium | reverse complement strand
GCCTGCTGGGCGGCGGCTTCACGCCGAAGAAGCACTTCGGCTTCGAGGCGGCGGCCTGGTACTGGCACTTCGTGGACGTGGTGTGGCTGTTCCTCTTCGCCTTCATCTACGTCGCGTTCCGCGGCGGAGCGGCCTGAGCTGGCGCAGCCAACGTCTGAGTTGAAGACGGACCGGGGCGGTCCGGCCCAGCACGCCGTCGCCCTGGTCTGTTTCCTGATCCTGATCGGCCTCGGGACCTGGCAGGTCCAGCGCCTGCAGTGGAAGACGGGACTGGTGGCGCAGATCGCCGCCTCCGTCTCCGCGCCGCCGAGGCCTCTGGCCGAAGCGCTTCAGCCCGGCGATACGGACAAGGCGGACTACGCCCACGTCCTCCTCGACTGCCCGACCCTGACAATGACGCCCATCGTCCGGCTCTATTCGGTCGGCGACGACGGACCGGCCCGGCGAGCGATCACCGCCTGCCAGATCTCGATCGGCCCTTATCGCAGCATCCTGGTCGACCGGGGATTTCTGAAGGGCGGGGAGCTGACCGCGCCTGCCGCCGCAGCCCCGACCCGCCCCATCGTCGGCCTCCTGCAGAAGCCCGAGAAGACGTCCCCGTTCGCCCCGGTCCACACCGCAGCTGGCCAGGACTGGTACAGCCGCGACATTGCAGGGATGGCGAAGGAGCTGTCGGCGCAGAGCCCGGCGCCGGTCATGCTCTTGCTGGAGCGCCCGGCCCCCTCAGGGGGCGATCCGGTCCCATCCGCGGCGCCCAAGACCCTATCGAATAATCATCTGGGCTATGCCTTAACCTGGTACGGGCTCGCCGCGGCGCTTGCGGGGGTCTATATCGCCTTCCTTCGTCGCAAACGTCGCTAAGGACATCCCTTGCGCTACATCTCCACCCGCGGCGGGGCCGCGCCCGTGTCGTTTGAAGAGGTTCTCTTGGCGGGGCTCGCCCCGGACGGCGGGCTGTACGTGCCGCAGGTCTGGCCGACTCTATCGCCGGACGAGATCGCGAGCTTCGCCCACACGCCCTATGCGGAGATCGCCGCCGCCATCCTGAAGCGCTTCGCCGGAGACGCCTTCACGACAGATGAGGCGCTTGCGCTCTGCCGCTCCGCCTATGCGACCTTCGATCATCCGGCGGCGACGCCGCTTGTTCAGCTCGATGCGAACGCCTGGCTGATGGAGCTCTATCGCGGCCCGACGCTGGCCTTCAAGGACGTGGCGATGCAGCTTCTCGCCCGCCTCTATGACGCGGTGCTGACGCGGCGGGGGGAGACGATGACCATCGTGGCGGCGACCTCGGGCGACACCGGCGGCGCGGCGGTCGAGGCGTTTCGCGGCTCGAAATCTGTTCGCCTCGTGATCCTCTTCCCCGACGGTCGGATCAGCGATGTCCAGCGCCGCTTCATGACCACGCCGACGGACGACAATATTGCCTGTCTTTCGGTCGCCGGAGACTTCGACGACTGCCAGGCCATCGTCAAAGGCCTGTTCCGCGACGACGCCTTCCGGGACGAGGTGCGGCTGTCCGGGGTCAACTCCATCAACTGGGGCCGGATCGCAGCCCAGAGCGTCTACTACTTCGCCGCCGCCTCAGCCCTGGGCGGCCCGCAGCGGGCGGTCAGGTTC
>CAIUZX010000489.1 GCA_903903715.1 uncultured Caulobacterales bacterium | reverse complement strand
GGCCACCTTCGCCGCCCTCGGCGTTCCGGCAGCGAATTTCGGCGCTGGTGACCCGCTCCTGGCACATCACCCTGACGAGCACGTTGCCGTCGAGCAGCTCGACAGCGTTGCAGATGCCCTTCGATCGCTGCTCGGGGACGCCTCGCTCGCCTGATCAGGCGCTTCGGCTCCTGAGCGAGTACGGTCATCGCCCATGAGCGACGACGCACCCAAGAAATCACGTCCGATCGAGGTCATTGCAGACGCCGAGGAGATCAAGCTCGGTTCGATCCTCTTCACCATCGTTGAGCCCCATCGGGGCCACGAGGTCGACTACAACCGCTGGTACGAGCGGGACCACTTCTACTCCGGGGTGATGATCGGTCCCTGGACGTTCGCAGGGAACCGCTACGTGGCCACCGCTGACCTCAAGGCCCTGCAGGGACCAGAGTCGGTGTCGATCACCGGTGAGCCCGGCAAGGGCTCGTACGTCGGCGTCTACTGGATCTTGGACGGCTACCACGATCTGTGGAACAAGTGGTCGGTCCGCCAGGTCCGCCAGCTTCACGCCAAGAACCGGATGTTCGAGCACCGTGACCACGTCCACACGCTCTTGTATCGCTTCGAGTGGGCGCAGGGTCGAGATGAGGACGGCGTGCCCATCGAGCTGGCGCTCGATCACCGCTACGACGGTTTCGTGCCGGTCTGGGTTGAGGCCAACGAGGGGACGACACGTGACGAGCTGTGGAGCTACCTGCGAGAGGACCTCCTCCCTGCGATCCTTCCTGGGACTGACGCCGGCCTCGTCGGCGCGTTCACGCCCCTCCCACTCCTGATCGACGCGCCGGGCGACGTGCCTCGGATGGAGGCGAGCGAGACGCCCGTGGATGTGCTGATACGGCCTGGAAAACCTCTATGAAAACAATGAGAGAATTTATTATCGTGATTACGGCTAGGCGTAGTCGACTTGCATTGTGCGCTTGCTGTTATCACGATTTTCCGCTAGTGTCCGCCCCTGTCATCACGAGGTCAGAATGAGCTCCACGACCCCCTCCAGACCGTCCCTGGCCGACCTCATCGAGGTCGTACGGGCTGATGCGTCTCTCTCCGACATCCAGAAGCGCGACCGGATCTCCGCCGTGACTACGGCCGCCAAGGCGATTGGTCTGCCGCTGGGCGATATTCCGCTCGAGCCGAAACTGCTTCGTCGCAAATTGGAAGAGGTCTCGCCCGAGGCGGTTGGCCTCAGCCGCACGCGCTGGAACAATATCCGGTCGCTGGTCAACCGGTCGCTGGAGCTGAAGGTGGCGCTGATGCCGTCACAGCAGACCACAGCGGTGTCGCCGGCCTGGGAAGCGCTGGTCTCGGGTCTGGCGAGGGCGCGCCGATATAAGCTGCTCGCCATGCTGCGGTTCCTCAGTGGCCGCGGCGCCGAGCCGGATGTGGTGACCCTTGCCGATCTCGAGGCCTTCCGCGACCAGATCATGGAGAACCGTCTGCGGTCTGGACCGGAGAAGACCTGGGACGGGATCGGGTGGGCCTGGAACAGGTGCCGTATCGAAGTGGCTGGCTGGCCGGATCTGGAGATCCCTCGCGAGGACCGTCGCAAGGTCTATGTCCGGCCCTGGTCCGATTTCCCGGCGTCCTTGAAGGCGGACGTCGACGCCTATCTGCGACGGCTGTCCGGCATCGACATCGACGAGGAGGGTCCGACGCGGGCTGCGCGGGCCATTACCCTTAAAAGCCGGGAGTATCAGGCGCGGGGCGCAGCTTCAGCCCTCGTGGCTGAGGGCGTGGATATTGAGAACCTGCGTTGCCTTGCCGACATCGCCAGCCTTGAGCGGATCAAGATCATCCTCACTCATGTGCGCGATCGCGGCGACGGCGATCATCTGGCGGCCTGCTCGAACATGGCCAACTTCCTGAAGGCGGTCGCCCAGCACTGGGTGAAGGTGGACGACGCCGAACTGGTGAAGATCCGGAGGGTCTGCGCCAAGGTCGCCATCCGCCAGAAAGGCATGACGCCGAAGAACCGCAAACGCCTGCAGCCGTTCAACGACCCGGCCTTCGTGCGGAACTTCTATGATCTTCCCTATCGCATGGTCCGGGAGCTGAAGACCGG
>CAIUZX010000488.1 GCA_903903715.1 uncultured Caulobacterales bacterium | reverse complement strand
CCCGTGGAACTGGCCGGTGAACCAACTCGCCGCCAAGCTCGGCCCCGCCCTCGTGGTCGGCTGCACGGTCGTCCTGAAGCCCACCGAGGTCGCGCCCCTTTCGGCCCAGTTGCTGGCGGAGTTCATCGAAGAGGCGGGCTATCCCGCAGGCGTCTTCAACATGGTGCACGGCGCCGGCCCCGTGGTGGGTCAGGCCCTGTCCGAGCATCCGGACGTGGATATGGTCTCCTTCACCGGCTCGACCCGCGCCGGAATCCAGGTTGCCAAGGCCGCAGCTGATTCCGTCAAGCGCGTGTCGCAGGAGCTGGGCGGCAAGTCCCCCAACATCGTCTTCGCGGACGCAGGGCTCGCCGCGGCGGTCGAGCGGGGCGTGCGCCACTGCTTCGGCAATTCCGGCCAGTCCTGCAACGCCCCGACCCGCATGCTGGTCGAGGAAAGCGCCTATGACGAGGCGGTCGCCATCGCCGCTCAAGTGGCCTCCAGCGTCACGGTCGGCGATCCGATGAAGCCGGGTCCGCACATCGGCCCCGTGGTCAACCGCACCCAGTACGAGAAGATCCAGAAGCTGATCCAGGCCGGGATCGATGAAGGCGCGCGCGTCATTGCGGGCGGCCCCGGCAAGCCAGAGGGCTATGAGACCGGCTACTACGTCAAGCCGACCGTGTTTGCGGGCGTGAACAACCAGATGACCATCGCCCGGGAGGAGATCTTTGGACCCGTGCTGGCCATGATCCCCTTCAAGGACGAGCAGGACGCTATCGCCATCGCCAACGACACGCCCTATGGCCTCGCGGCCTATGTGCAGACGGCGGACCTCGCCCGCGCCCGGCGCGTCGCCAAGCGGCTGCGGGCGGGCATGGTGCACGTCAACGGCTCCTCACAGGACTACGACGCCCCCTTCGGCGGCTACAAGCAGTCGGGCAACGGGCGCGAGTGGGGACCGGCGGGCCTTCACGATTTCCTGGAGATGAAGTCGATCAACGGCGACATCGGCTGATCTGAAAGCCCCTACCCATGCGCCTGACTGATATCGAGACCTTTGTCGTCGGCAATCCGCCGCCGCACTTTGGCGGACGCTATTTCGTCTTCGCCAAGCTGACGACGGACGATGGCGTGACGGGGCTGGGCGAGGCCTATTGCGTGCCGTTCAGCCCGCATCTGGTCGCCCAGATGATCGAGGACATGTTCAACCGCTATGTCCGCGGGCAGGATCCCCACGACATCGAGGTGATCTGGCGCCGGGTCTATTCGGCGGGCTTCACTCAGCACCCGGACCTCAGCGTCATGGGCGTCTTGAGCGCCATCGAAATGGCGTGCTGGGACATCATCGGCAAGGCGGCGGGCCAGCCGGTGCACAAGCTCTTGGGCGGACGGGTGCATGAGCGCCTGCGCGCCTACACCTACATCTATCCCCGCCCCGGCGATCAGACGGACGTCTATCACGACCCGGATCTCGCCGCCGAGCGATCGGCCGAATATCTGAAGATGGGCTTCACCGCCCTGAAGTTCGACCCGGCGGGCCCCTACTCCGCCTTTGACGGCCGCCAGCTCAATCGCGACTCATTGGCCCTGTCAGAGCGGTTCGCAAGGCGCCTGCGCGAGGCCGTCGGCGACAAGGCGGACCTCTTGTTCGGCACGCACGGCCAGATGACCGCCGCAGGCGCGATCCGCCTGGCCAAGCGGCTTGAGCCCTATGATCCCCTGTGGTTCGAGGAGCCGATCCCGCCTGACGCGCCCGATGAAATGGCCAAGGTCGCCCGCGCCACGACCATCCCCGTCGCGGCGGGAGAGCGCCTCGCCACCAAGTACGACTTTCACCGCATGCTGCAGGCGGGCGCGGCCTCCATCCTGCAGATGAACCTTGGCCGGGTCGGGGGCTTGCTCGAGGCCAAGAAGATCGCCGGGATGGCGGAGTGCTATCACGTGCAGATCGCCCCGCATCTCTATTGCGGCCCGGTGGTCGGCGCAGCCAATATCCAGCTCGCCGCCTGCACGCCGAACTTCCTGATCCTGGAGGGGATCGAGGACTGGGGCGGGTTCCACGCCGAGATCCTGAAAAGGCCGATCCGCTTCGAGCAGGGCTTCGTCATACCGTCGGAAGAGCCTGGCCTTGGGGTGGAGCTGAACGAAGACGTGGCGCGGGCGCATCCCTATACCGGGTCCATGTTGCATCTCGATATGACCGCAACGCCGGTGCTCTGATGGACGCCTATGACTAT
>CAIUZX010000487.1 GCA_903903715.1 uncultured Caulobacterales bacterium | reverse complement strand
GCGCTGCGTCAATGCGACGGGGTGGGGCAGGGCAAGCTCGACCGGTACGGCGAGGCTGTGCTGCGGATCGTGCGGGCGGCCTAAAGATCTGGTCTACTGGCCGATTGGCTTGGCGTCTGACTTCGGCGTTTCGGAAGGCGCCGAGGACGGCGCGGAAGCCGGCGCGGTCGTGGACAGGAACAGGTTGGCGCTGGGTGACGAAGACACGCCGCCGTCTGCGGGGCCGAGACTGGCGATCACCTCGGACTCATCCCGCGCCGCCGGCGCCGCGGCCTCCGGAGCCGATGGCTGAACCAGGCCGTTGAACATCGACGATGCGCCGTTGCGTCCGGCATAGCGATAGAAGATGTGCGCGCCAACCTGTCCGATCCTGACGAGATAGTGGGACCAGTCCGGATTGACCGCCGCGGCGTGGAAGTAGGTGGCGTTGCCGACGGACGCCATCACGCCGCCGTCCATCGCTTTGGCGGCCACCGCCTGCGACCGGCGCCATGACGCCATGTCCACGGGGCGGTTGATCGATCCGTCGCAGGCGAAGCTGAACTGGCAGCCGCCCATCGCCGTCCGCTGGAACACAACGCCGCAGATGGTCTTCGGAAACGCCCTGTGGCGGACCCGGTTCAGGACGACCTGAGCCACGGCCTGCATCCCTGCGGGCGTGTCGCCCCGGTCTTCATAATAGACGGCCTGGGTGAGGCACTGCATATCCCGGCTCTGGTCCAGGGCGCCGCGGAAGCTGAACGGGCGGATCGGCTGGGCCCTGGAGTTGGACACGCCCATGTCGAGGCTGGCGCGCAGCAGCAGCGGACGACCGGTGAACGCCGACGCTCCGCGACGGGTCTCCAGCTGGTCGGCCCATTGCGTCAACCGACGCTCCCGCGCGTCCTGCACGGGGCCTGAGAAGGGATCGTGGCGACGGGCGATGGCCAGGGCGCCGGGGGCGTCATTCGCCGCTCCCGTCAGAGCGGTTTCAGAGAAACCCTCCTGAGCGAAATCGGCCAACCTTGATATACGCGCGTGGACGACCGCAGTCCTTGCGAGACCGCCGGCCAGGTAAGCGCCGCCGATAGATAGGCCCACGAGTGAGCCAAGCGCAGCGGCGCCTACAAGCGCACGCATGTCCGTTGCGCGCGCCGGGTGAAGGATCGTCAAAGCTTTCCAGTCCTCTTCGGCGAGGGCGAATGCGCCCCCCGTCGGGATCGCTTCACATCGTTGACGACGATGGAAACGGCGCTGTCGTTTACTCAAAAGGTCACTACGACAGAAACCCTGTTAACCGCTCAAATGTGGCGAATTTGTGTCTTTTTGCTATTTTCGATGCTGCACTGCAGCAATTAACACAAATTCTTCAATAAATTCAATGGCAAATTTCAGGAAGCTCCGAGTTGGCCTTCCGGGTGCTGATGGATGATCCGGAACGGCGGCGCGCGGCTATTTCTGTCCTGACGCCGTTCTTGACTAGACCCTGACACAATCGGTGGGCAAAAGGGCATTCAACCGCAGTTCCCTTTCACGACGTGCGAGCCCTTTCTTATGCGTAAGACCCTGATCGCCGCCGTTGCTCTCGCCCCCTTCTGCATTCCAGCGGGGGTCGCGCAGGCGACGACCACCATTGGCTCCAGCCAGTCGACGGCGATACAGACCGCCACCGTCAAGAGCGGCGCGGCGGACGATGTGATCATCAATTCGGGCGTGACGGTCTCGATCACCGGCTCCGGAACCGCCGCCTCGCCGAACCCCGTCGTAACGGTGAACAGCAGCAACATTCTCACCAACAGCGGAACGATCTCGACAACCGACATCAGCAATGTTGTCGGCGTGCTGATCAAGGGCGGTGTCTCGGGATCCGTCTCGAACAACGGCGCCATCACCCTGTCCTCGTCCTTCGCCGCGCCGACGTCGGTTGACGGCTACGCGCAAGGACCGTTCGCCGGCACGGCCAGCAGCACGAACACCTCCGGGACCGGCGTCTACGGGCTCTACGGGATCCGATTGACCGGGACGTCGCCCTTCGCCGGAAGCATCCTCAACGCCTCAACCGGCGCGATCTCCATCAAGGGCAACCAGAGCTACGGCGTCTCGCTCGAGACGGAGATGACCGGCGCCTTCACCAGCGCCGGAACCATTTCGGTGGTCGGAGACAATTCGGTCGGCATTCTCTCCCTCGCCAACGCCAAGGTCGACGCCGGCCTGAGTCTGTCCGGTACGGTCAACGTGCAGGGGACGGGCTCGTCCGCGGTGCTGCTTAACGGCGACGTGGGGTCCAAGCTCGGCGTCTACTCGTCCGTCAGCGCGACAGGCTACGCCCTGACCACGCGAACGACAGATCCGACCCTGCTCGGAAAGCTGACGACAACCAGCAACAACCAGATCAATAAGTCTGGCATCGCCTTCCTGGTCGGCGGCAATGTGGGGCAGGGGATCTACATCGGCGGCGCACCCTCGGGAACGGTGAGCGGATCGACGGCCGACGTCACGGGAGACGGCACGGCGGACGGATCTGAAGGGAGCGGCTCCATCAACTCCTTCGGAAACGCCACGGCGCTCCAGATCGGCTCGACGATCAGCAACACCGTGATCGGCGGGTTTGTCTCCAACAACTCGAAATACACTCAGGACAATGGCTACGGCCTGGTGATGCGCGGCGCGGTCACGGCCTCCGGCGTCTATGACGGCGTCGATGCGACGGCGCTGGTCATCGGGACCAGCGGGGGGACGACCACCACGAGCCTGTCCTCCGGCGCCAAGATCTACGGGTCGGTGTCCGCATCGAGCTATAACGCCAACGCCACGGCCATTCGTTTGTACTCGGGGGCAAGCGTCCCGGACTTCCAGGTCGGTGGGTCGATTTCGGCCTCGATCAATGCGTCGACCAAGAATGTGACGGCGACGGCGATGCAGTTCGAGCAGGGCTCGACGGTCAATTCGCTCGTGGTCACCGGCGCCATCGTCTCCGCCGCGGTGGGAGACAACGCCACGGCCAATGGAGTGATCGACAAGTCCGGTACGCTGTCATCGGTGCTGAACGAGGGGGCGATCAACGCCTCGAACGCCGTGACGTCCCTGGGCGATACGCAGACGGGCTCGGTGACGGCGCTTGATCTCAGCCGCAACACCTCCGGCATTCTGCTGATCCAGAAGACCAACCCCAACCCCAATCATGATTATGGCAGCTCCAGCACGGACGCCACGATCACGACAACGTCCCTCACGGCCCCTACGCCGTCGATCGTGGGCGACGTGCTGCTCGGCTCCGGGACCAATACGGTGAAGCTTCTGGCCGGCAGCCTGACGGGCGCCCTCGACATGGGATCGGGAACCGGCGGATCCCTGACCATCGACAATGGCGCGACCCTGACGGGCGCTCTTCGCTTCTCGGGAACCGGCCTGACCGTGTCAGTTCCCAACGGCGTGCTCGACAACCACTCCGCAACGACGGTGAACCTGGCGTCAATGACCATCGGCGCCAACAGCACCCTCGGCTTCGCGGCGGACCCGGCCAACAATGCAGCGACCAAGTATGTCGCCACCGGGCCGATCACCATCGCCAGCGGCGTCAAGTTCAACCTGACCCTGTTGTCCACACCCACGGCGGATCAGACCTACACGCTGATCCAGTCGCCAAATCTGACGCTCGGCTCGACGTCGACGACCCTGGCCACCACCTCGCCCTATCTCGTCCAGGCGGCGATCTCCAGCACGCCCAGCGCGGGTACGGTGTCGTTGAACATCCGTCGCAAAACGCAAGCCGAACTCGGCCTCAGCAACTCCGAGGGCGCGATCCTCAACGCCGTCTACACGGTAATGCCCAAGGATCCGGAGTTGCAGAACGCGATCCTGGCGCAGACCGCGAAGGCGCCGTTCATCCGGGTCTATGACCAGTTGCTGCCTGAGAGCGCCGGAGCCTTGTTCGAGGCGGCCAGAGCGTCGTCTGACGCAGTCACTCGCGCCACTGCGGCTCACGATCAGGCGCCCGGCGCCGCTGGCACCCGTGGCTTCTGGGGTCAGGAATTCGTCGTCGGCGGTCACGGCGATCGCAGCGCCGACAATATCGATTTCGACTATGCAGGCTTCGGCGTGGTCGGCGGCATGGCTATGGGCGGCTCGGGTCTCGGCGCCTTCGGCGTCACGGCGGCCTTCTCGACGATCACGGTCACCAATCCGCTCATCAAGGGCGACAGCCAGCAGGCGCTGTCGAACCTAGAGGCCGGGATCTACTGGCAAGGTACGGTTCAGCACCTGGCCCTGGACGCGCGCCTAGGCGTGGCGGCCTCCAGCATAGACGGACGCCGCCAGCTCTACAACATCGCGCAGGACGGCACGGTGGCGGTCAACCGGCAGGTCAAGGACAACCGCAACGGTTTCAACTACACGGTCCACGCCGGGGCTTCTTACGAATACACCCTCGGCGACGGCTACTTCGTGCGGCCGCAATTGCGCCTCGACTATTTCGGGATGAGCGAGGACAGCTATAAGGAAGTCGACACGGTCACCTCGACCTCGGCTTTCGCCCTGTCCGTCAACAGCCGCAGCGGATCTGTCGGCAGCGCCACCGCCAGCCTCGTGTTTGGTCGCAGCATCGGCGCGGACTTCCGTCTTCGTCCGGAGCTTGAGCTTGGCGTGCGTGACGCCTTCGGCGGAGGCGCCGGATCGACCACTGCTCAGTTCGTCAGCGGCGGCGGAACGTTCAAGCTGACGCCGACGGACCTGTCGGGCGCGGGCGGCGTGATGCGCTTCGGTTTGCGCGCCTCGACCGACTTCTACGACATCGGTCTGACTGCGGGCGTGGAAGCGCGCAGCCATTTCGAGTCCGCAGACGCCCGCGTAACAGTCCGTCTGTTGTTCTGATCGCTGAAAACGCGCAAACGCTCTTTCGCACCTGCGAAACCTCGGCCATGCTGACGCTCGGGGTTGAATTGCAGGGGCAGGGGCGTTCATGGCCATTCTTTCGGATCTGAAGTCGCTGACCACGACCCAGCGATCGGCGCTTACAGCAAGTTTTCTTGGCTGGGCGTTGGATGCGTTCGACTTTTTCCTGCTCACCTTCGTGCTGGTCGACATCGCCAAGGAGTTCCAGGTCGAGGTCGACAAGGTCGCCCAGGCTCTGTTCCTGACTTTGGCGGTGCGGCCGTTGGGCGCCATCGTGTTCGGGCTCCTGGCTGACCGATTCGGACGAAAGCCCATCCTGCAGATCGATGTACTGCTCTATTCGGCCCTGGCCTTTGCGTCGGCCTTCTCTCCCAACCTGACCACATTGTTGATCCTGCGAATGGCGTTCGGCTTCGCCATGGGAGGAGAATGGGGCGTCGGGGCGTCGCTCACCCTCGAGAGCGTTCCCGTCAAGGTGCGCGGCCTCGTGTCCGGCCTGCTGCAGGAGGGCTACGCCGTCGGCGCGCTGCTCGGGGCGCTCGCCAATCTCGCCCTGCCGCATGTGGGCTGGAGAGGACTTCTGATGTTCTCCGCCCTGCCGGCGCTCCTCGTCCTCTACATCCGCCGCAACGTCGAAGAGAGCCCGGCCTGGGTGGAAGGCGAAGCCGCGCGCAAGGAGGCGGGGGTGCTCAGGCCGCTTCTGAAGCACTGGAAACTCGTCATCTACGCCGTGGTGCTGATGACGGTCTTCAACTCGTTCAGCCACGGCACGCAGGATCTCTTCCCCACCTTCCTAAAGAAGCAGCACCATTTCGCGCCCGCCACGGTGACGATGATCTCCATCGCGGGAAATCTAGGCGCCATCCTCGGGGGGATCGTGTTCGGGACCCTGTCCCAGTCCATCGGTCGGCGGCGAGCGATCATGCTGGCGGCCCTGTTCGCCCTTCCGGTCATTCCCCTCTGGGCGTTTTCCGCCACGCCGCTGTTGCTGGGGATGGGCGCCTTCCTCATCCAGATTTCGGTGCAGGGCGCCTGGGGCGTCGTGCCGGTGCACCTGAACGAGCTGTCGCCAGACACCGCGCGCGGCTATTTCCCCGGGCTGGTCTACCAGCTCGGAAATCTGCTGGCCTCGTACAACGGCGTCTGGCAGGCCAAGCTCGCCCAGTCGCGCGGCGACAACTATGGCTTCGCCCTGGCCGTGGTGGCGGGCGGAGTCGCGCTGCTGCTAGCGCTGCTGGCCATGTTCGGACCGGAAGCGCGGGGCAAGGCCTTCAGCGGCGCGGACGCCGCCTAAGGCGGGATGTCAGGCCCGAAGGTCGGCGAATTCCGGGTGGCGGCTCATATAGGCGTCGGCGTAGCTGCACAGCGCCTTGACCTTCAGGCCCCGCTCCCGCGCGATGGACAGGACGCCCTCCATCAGTCGTCCCGCAGCGCCTGTGCCGCGAAGGCCGATCGGCGCCTCCACATGCGGCAGGATCAGGCGGTCGCCGTCGATCTCATAGTCGGCATAGGCGATCTGTCCCTGTTCGAGCAGTTCGAAGCGGCGGCTGCCGCGATTGTCGATGACATCGTGCATGCGTCTTCCTCCGGTCCGGCTTATGGTTTGCGCGCCGGCGCCGGACCAGGGCGGGCTCGCTTTAAATCAGCCAGGTCCTCGGTTGCGGGATGGCTTCGTACTTCAGCACCCGGGTCATGCCGACGACGCAGCGCAGGCCGAACCAGAGTCCCAAGGCGCCGATGATGAGCCCGCCAGCGATCCAGAACAAGACTCCGACGAGGATCAGGGCCAGCGGCAGGCCTGCAAGGATGAGGCCGATCGCCGCGATGAAGACGATCATCAGGATCAGCACGCTGCGCACCTGGAACTGGTAGTGGGACTGCTGCATGGCCGAGCCTTCGTCCCGCAGCGCCATGGCCATGACAAATCCGATCAGCGTGGTCAGTCCGCCTGACACGAAGCCGGCGAGATAGAGGCCGTAGATCACGGCGGGCAGGGTCCGTGCGTCGGACGTGACGGACGGCGGCGCAGGGGGAATCACGGTGGGGGGCGCATCGGACATCGGTCGCGGGTTCCTGGGTCTGTGAGACCCGGGCAGTATGCCTCAAACAGGCGCGAGGCGCTGCTTAAGCCTTTGTAACGCAGATCTCGACGCCGACTTCCTCAGCGCCGTCCCGCGCGCCGGGCTTCTCGACGCGGACCGTCACGCGCATCACGATCGGATGATCGAGCAACCGGTTCGCCAGTCGCTCGGCGAAGGTCTCGACCAGTTCGATATGCCCGCCATCGGCAAGGGCCCGGGCCTCGGCTGCGAATCGCTCGTAGTTCAGGGTGTCTTCCGTCGAGTGGACGGGGTGGGGCTCGATCTCCGCCTCCACGTCAATCACCAGCGGCTGGCGACGCCCTCGCTCGCGGGGGTAGAGGCCGATCTCCGCCTGGACGGTCAAGCCCTTCATGAACAGGCGCAGCCGCTCGACGCGGCGCCCCGACAGGTCCGCTCGGGGAGTCGTGGTCGACGTCGGCGCAATGTGAAAGGTGGGCAAGGGCTCAGGCTTCCGGTTCGGCGGCCAGCACCTGTCCGGTGACGGCTTGGGCGTCTCGAAGATAGGCGATCAGCGTGACAGTGGCGCGGTCTCCCCCGCGCAGAACGGCGCAAACGCGGACGGGGGCGGCGGCCTTGGCCTCCGTGCGGATCCGGGCGAGGAGCGTCATCCGCGCTTCCGGCGACGGATCCGGCGCCGCGACCTCGATCCGGGCCATGTAAGCCATACCGGGTTCAGGCGCGAAATGCAGGCTGTGGACCGAAGACAGGGCCGTCTTCAGCCCGTCGTCGGCGCCCGAAACAAGGGTGAAGGGGGCGGGAGACTCAGTCAGCGCGGCCGAACTCGAACAGGTTGAGGGCGATGATGCCGACGACAAAGATCAGAATGGGAAGGATGGCGGCCATGATCGGGCTCCGAACTGTGTAGGCGACGGTTTAGTGCGCTTTCCTCTCGAGGGGAAGCGCCTGACGGATTGTCTGCGCCTTGGCGATCTGCAACGACAGGACATGCTGTGGCGACGACAACTTGAGCCCCTGATTCGTCCTGTCTTCCAGGCCCATGCCCGCCTGAGGCGCGGCCTGACCCTGGGCGTGCGCGGTCTCGCTGTGAATGCGGCGGGTGAGGTGCTGCTGCTCGAGCATACGTATGTTCACGGGTGGCACATGCCCGGCGGCGGCGTCGAGCGGGGGGAGACCACGGCAGAGGCCCTCGCCCGCGAGATGCGGGAGGAGGCGGGAGTCGTTCTGACCGGCGCTCCGAAGCTGATCAGCATCCATGACAGCGGCGCGCACTTTCCCGGCGACCACGTCCTTGTCTATCTGTGCCGGGACTTCGAAATGACGACGCCGACCTCGCAGGGCGAGATCCATGCGGTCGGCTGGTTCGCGCCGGACGCTCTGCCGGAGGGCGTCACCTCTGGCACCCGCGCACGGATCGCCGAGGCGCTGGACGGCATAGCTTCCGATCCCAAGTGGTGAAGCAGATCAGTTCCAGCCGTAGTTGAAGCTGATGGAGATGCGGTCGGACTTGCCCTGGTTCGGTGTGACCTCGTGGCGTAGCCAGCTCTCCCACAGGAAGGCGACGCCGGCGCGCGGCGTCAGGTAGACAAAGGTCTTCGCCCATTCGGGCGCGTCTGCGGTGCGGGTTGGGGCGGCCATCATCATCGGCAGCCGCGGGTCTTCCAGTTTAAGCTGCCCCGCGCCCGGCGGGGTCGTGACGTAGATCGTTCCGGAGATCACGCTGTGCGGGTGGATGTGTCCGGTGTGCGCACCGCCGGGTTTCAGGATGTTGATCCAGAGGCTGTCGAGGCGAAGCTTGCGTGCGCCGAGATCGAGGTGCGCCGCTTCCGCAAAAGCGCGGACCTCCTTGTCCAGCCGACGCTTGAGCTGGCGAAAGGTGGGATCGCGCACCGGCAGATCGGTGAGCGACGCGTAGGACGTGTAGCCCCGGTAACCGTTGCGGCGACACCAGTCCCGCCCGGCGAGGTCGTCCTCCGCCACGGACAGGCAGGCGGTCTCCAGCTCCGCCAGCTCCTCGGCGAAGCCCGGCGTCTCCAGGAGATCGACCTCTGCGACGGGGGTGGCGAACAGGCTCTTGATCGTGCGGGGCGGGCTCATGCGGTCCTTATGACAAGGGCGGGCGCATCCGTCAGCCCCACAACGCCGGCTGCGGAGGATTGAGGATCGAGCCGACGACCTCAAGGCCCGGCGCCCGATCGCGGGCGAGAAGCAGCGGCCCGTCTAGATCTACAACCTCCGCCCCCTGGGCGATGATCAGAGCCGGGGCCATGGCGAGGGAGGTCGAGACCATGCAGCCCGCCATGATCAGGAGGCCTCGCGCCATCGCCGCCTCGCGCAGGGCAAGCGCCTCGGTCAGGCCGCCGGTCTTGTCGAGCTTGATGTTGATCGCCTGATAGAGTCGCGCGCAATGGGCGAGCTCGGCCCGCGTGTGCAGGCTCTCGTCGGCGCAGAGGGTGACGGAGCCCATGTAGTCGACCAGGGCGTCGTCATCGCCAGCAGGCAGGGGTTGTTCGATCATCTTAACGCCTAGCCGCTCGAAATCGGGGGCGAGGCGGTTGAGGGTGTCGATGTCGAGCGCCTCGTTCGCATCGACGATCAGCCGGCTGCGCGGGGCGCCGGCGCGCACGGCCTCCACAGCCGACAGGTCATCCGCACCGCCGATCTTCAGCTTCAAAAGCGGTCGGCGCTCGGCGGCGCGGGCGGCTTCGCCCATCTTTTCGGGGGTGTCGAGGCTGAGGGTGAAGGCGGTCTTGACCGGGTTCAGGTCCGGCAGACCTGCGAGGGTCCAGGCGCGCACGCCTGTCGTCTTGGCTTCGAGGTCCCAGAGGGCGCAGTCGAGGGCGTTGCGCGCCGCGCCTGCGGGGAGACACAGGGAAAGGTCCGCGCGTGTGAGCCCATCCTCGATGGCGCTGCGCATGGCCTCGATCTGGCCGCGGACGCCCGCGACGGTCTCGTCATAGCGGGCATAGGGAACAGCTTCGCCGCGTCCTGTGACGCCGCCCTGCGAGATTTCCGCCACAATGACTTGAGCCGCCGTCTTCGCCCCGCGGGAGATGCGGAACGCGTTCGCCAGCGGCCAGATCTCCTCGCGGGCCTCAAGTCGCCGCGCAGAGGTCATCCGGCGGCAGGGCTGACCGCAGCGTCCAGCAGCAGGAACACGCGGCCGGAATCGGAGCTGAGCAGCGCATTGGCCGAACCGGCGTCGCCCGACAGGGCTTCCACCACCTGGTTGCCGAACCGGCCGACGAAACGCTGCGCGTCGATCTTCAGCGCAGGGTCCATGTCCATCCGGCGGGTCAGGCGGCGCACGGCGGCGGGCGCCAGTCGGCGGACGGTCTCGCGCCCGGCGTCGAGATCGCCGTCCTCGAGGGCGCGGGCGATGTCATCCACCCGGCTGCGGGGCAGAAGGGCGGATGAGTCCACACCCAACGCCTCGATCTCGGCGCGCAGGCGGCCCGAAAGGCCATCGTCCGAAGTGGCTGCGGCGGCCGTGTTGGCGGGGGGGCTGTCGACGGTCTTGAGCAGGTCGCGCCAGGTCCAGGGCTCGCCAGGCTCGCGCTCGCGGTCGGCGCGCGCTTGTTCGAACACGTTGGTGACCTCACGATCCTGCTCGGTCTGGGTCAGGCGCAGGCGCGGGCGCAGCGCTTCGCCCAGGGTCAGCGGAGGATCGTTCTCCTCCGTCTCGCTGGTGGCGGCGTCACGGGGACGCCCGACGCTGGTAGAAAAGCGACCGCCACCCGCCGCCACGCGAACCGCCTCGACGGAGCCGACGCCTTCGGAAAGTGCCGTGTCGATACGTGCGGCGTTCAGCTCCGCGGTGGGGCTGATCGCCTCGATGTTGGTGACCGGCGCGCTGGGCTTCGCCTTCGCCGCCGTGTCGGTCGTGCCCGCCATCTTAGTCATCAGGCGGACGGACTCGCTCAGCATTTCGTAGTTGTGGCGTACACGCTCCTGGAAAGCGGCGTCGATCAGCTGGGTCTCCTCGGCCGCCTGACGGGCGGCGTGGGTGAGGTCGTCGACGCCGCGGGCGACGGCGGTGCGCACCGCCTCGACATTGGCGTGAGCCTCCGACGGCAGACGTCCCGCGTGGGCGCCGAGGTCATTGAGCAGCGCCTCGAGCTCGGCGACGGCGTTGCGGGTCGCCGACAGGCTGACCTCGATCTTCTGCGCCGAGCGGGCGCCCGCGTCTTCGACGAGGCGGCTGGACTCCTCGATCATGCGGCGGGCCGCGGAGAAGCGGGTCTCGAAGATCTCGTCGGCCTTCTGCGCCGCCGTAAAGGCGACCTCGCCCAGCTGGTCCATCCGCGCCTTGGCGCTGTCGGTCTGGGCGGCGGCGGCGGCGGCGGTCTCCTCCAGCGCGCGGCGGGCGGACTCGCGGGTCTGCTCGGCCGCGTCGGTGAGCAGATTGATCGCCGCATGGGCCCCGTCGAGGGTCGCGTCGCGGAAGACCTGCGCATTGTAGGCTGCGGTTTCGCGGGCTTGCTCGGCTGCGTCGCCCAGGGCGGACAGGGCCGCGCGGCTTTCGGCCTCGATCACCGCACGCTCTTCGGACACCATCTCCGCGAAGAGCTTCAGACGCGCGCGGGCCTGACCGTCGATCGCTTCCTGTTCGGCCCGGGCCGTCTCCGCCAGAGCGCCGACCTGTGCGGCGGCCTCGGCGATAAGCTTGCGCAAGGATTCCGAACTGCTGGTCGCCGCGGCGTGGATTTCCTGCGAGCCGACGCGGGCCTGGGCCACGGCGTCGATCAACTGGCTGCGCTGCGTGGTCAGGCGGCCCATGACTTCGTTCTGGTCGGTGGACAGGGTGTCGGAAAGGGCGACGAACTGCTCCCGCTCCCGCGCAAGGCCCGTCCACAGGGCGCCAAGGCGTTCTCCCACCGCTTCGCCTACGGTTTCAAGGCGTTCGGCGTTGAGGCTGAGCTGTTGGCTCGCCAGAGCGCCCAGTTCGCCGGCGTCGGCCGCGGCGGCGGCGAGATCGGCGGCCCGGGCGGCGAGGGCGGCTTCAGCTTCGCGGATCTGGGTCTGGGCGAGATCAGACGCCTCCGACACCATCTTGGCTTGACGCTGGATCGCGCCTGCGACTTCCGAGGCGCGGCTGTCGAGCTCCGCCGACAGGATGCCCATTTCGAGACGCTCGTTGCCCAGACCTTCCGTCAAAAGCCGCGCTGCGCGTTCCGCCGCGGTCACTGTCGACGACATGCGCTCGGTCTCTTCGGCCAGAGCCAGGCGCAGCTCGGACAGCTGGTCGACGGCGGCGGCGGTGATCTCGCGCGCCCGTTCGATCTCGTGTCGCACGCCTTCGACGACATTGCCGGCGACGCCCGCGGCGAGGACGACCGGGGCGACCAGATCATCCGTGACCTGACGGGAAAGGCGCGCCTGTTCGGTCAAGGCGGCGCTCTCTTTGAGTGTGTGCGCCACGATGATCATGAGCACTGCCGGAAGCACGGCCACTACGGTCAGCAGGCCGACCTGCACCGGCTTGAAGTCAAACGCCCAGTCGCGCGACTGGTAGCCGATGGCGAACATCACGGCCGATCCCGCCCAGACCAGCGACATGATGATCGCCACCGGATAGGCCATGCGCGCCGTTAGGGGCTTTTCCACCTGTCCGGCGTAGGGCTTTGAGCCGACGACGAAATCGGTTGGCGTCTTAGGCGTGTTGAACTTCATGCGACACCTTGTCACCAGTCATGACAGGAACCGGTCGACCTCCAGAGGAGAGGTCGGATTTCGCCTGTCGGACGAAATTATCCGGTCATGCGACCAGACGAAAGTGACGATTCGCTTGGTTGGACCGAATGTGAAGATTAATTTATGGTTAATAGCGTGAATGGGTGGGGATAAGATGTCGGAAGCCTCGCTACAAGGTAAAATCGATGCTCCGACAGACGCGGAGAGGGCCTTTCTGCAGCGTGGATTGCGTCAGCCGGGACGCAAATTGCCCCTGTTCGACGACGACGGGCAGCCGGTGGATGCGGTACTGATTCGCATATGCATCGCCCGAGGCTGGGCGGAACGCTGGTTCCGCAATCCCATCGAGCCGGACTGGCTGGTCTGCCGCCTGACCGACAACGGGGCGGCCGCCGCCATCGAGACCCGCGATCCTCCGCGTTCGGATGCGATCTCTTCTATGTGACAAGTGTGTGCATTATTCCTCCGATAGAAGATTCTGATTCAGAAGACGCCGATTTTGCTCTAAGTACATTTGAGCTTTCTCACTGATGACCCGGATGCATAGAGGCGCGCGCTCTTGACTGTGATCGTGACGGGAGCGGCGGGGTTCATCGGCGCCGCGGTGAGTGCGCGACTGCTGGCGCGGGGCGAGACGGTCGTCGGGGTCGATGAGTTCAACGCCTATTATGATCCGGCGCTGAAATCCGCGCGGGCGGCCCGGCTGGAGGCCGACCCTTCCTTTCGCATGGTCCGGATGGATGTGGCCGACGCGCCGGCCTTCGCCGAGCTCGTCCAGTCGTCCGGCGCCACGGGCGTTATCCATCTCGCCGCTCAGGCGGGGGTGCGCTATTCCATCGAGAACCCGTTTGCTTACGAGCGCTCAAACCTCGCCGGTCACCTGTCCGTGCTCGAGGCTTGCCGCGCCGCCGCCTCGGTGCGCCAGCTCGTCTATGCGTCCTCGTCCTCGGTCTATGGCGACCGGCGCGGGTCAGGGGCTTTCCGCGAGGATGATCCTGTCGATGCGCCCGTCTCACTCTATGCGGCCACGAAGCGTTCCGGCGAGCTGATGAGCCAGACCTACGCCCACCTCTACGGCCTTGCGGTCAGCGGCCTGCGCTTCTTCACCGTGTACGGTCCATGGGGCCGGCCGGACATGGCCTATTTCGGCTTTACCGAGAAGATCCTCGCGGGGCAGCCGATCGAGGTGTTTGGCGAGGGGCGAATGGCGCGCGACTTCACCTTCATCGATGACATCGTCGACGGTGTGATCGGGGTGCTGGACCATCCGGGCGACAAGGGCGCGCACCGGATCTTCAACATCGGCGACAACCGGCCTGTCGGCCTGATGCGGATGATCGAGATCCTCGAGCAAGCCCTTGGAAAGACCGCGGAAAAGATCATGCTGCCGATGCAGCCAGGCGATGTCAGCGAAACCTTTGCCGACATCTCCCGTCTGCAAACCTTGTGCGGCTATGCGCCGAAGGTGACGCTGGAGGAGGGGATCCCCCGCTTCGTCGCCTGGCGCCGCGCCTATTCCGGAAGCTGAAGCGCCCTCGCATCCTTCGCCGCGCGCGTGGCGGCGTAGGCCTCATCCACCGATTTCCGCACAGCCCGGTTCGGCCCGATCTTGCCGAACAGGAAGGCGGCGACTTTGCGCATCTGGATCTCTTCCGACCCTTCCGTGATGCGATAGCGGCGATGGTGGCGATAGATGTGCTCGAAGGGCTTGTGGCGTGAGTAGCCCATGCCGCCGTGCACCTGCATCGCCCGGTCCGCGGCCTCGCAGCACAGCCGGTTGCCCCAGTAGTTGCACATGGACACCTTGTCGGAGAGCTCCCGCTCCACCTGGGCGTGGGGCATCCGGTCCATCTGCCAGGCGGTCTTGCGGATCAGAAGGCGCAGCATCTCGGCCTGGGTGGCCAGCTCCACCAGCGGCCACTGGATGGCCTGGTTGTCGGACAGGGGCTTGCCGAAGGGCCGCCGCTCCATCGCGTACTTCACGCTCTCGTTGATGCAGTAGACCGCCGCGCCCAGCGAGCTCGCCGCCTGACGGATGCGGTTCTGGTGGACGAAGCTCTGGCCAAGGCCAAGCCCCTTGCCGACCTGACCCCAGTAGCTGTCCTCCGGCGCCCAGACGTCGTTGTAGCTGACGCGCGGGTGGTCGGTCGGCATGTTGAATGTCCACAGGTACTCCTCGACCTTCACGCCGGGGGTGTCGGCGGGGATGACGAAGCAGGTGATGCCGTGGGCGTCCCCGTCCTTGCCCGAGGTGCGGGCGAAGACCATGCAGTGGGTCGCGACGTGCATGCCGGTCGACCACATCTTCTCGCCGCGGATCAGCCAGCCCGGCTTGCCGTCGCGATCCTGCCGCACAGCGCGGGTCTCCATGAAGGTGGCGTCGGAGCCGTGGTCGGGCTCGGTCAGGCCAAAGGTCGTGCGCATCGTGCCGTCCATCAGCTTCTGGCCGTCTCTCGCGAACTGCTCGGGCGTCGCAAATTCCTTGAACATCAGCACGAAGGGATTGTTGCCCACGACCGAGTGCTCGTTCTGCAGGTCGTTGAAGAGGCCAAGGCCCTTGGACGCAAGATGCTCGCGGATCACCGCCATGTCGAACTGGGTGCCGCCGCGACCGCCCATGGATTCGGGCCAGCCGTAGCGGTAATGGCCCGCCTTGTCCGCCCGCTTGCGCGCCTCGGTCAGCAGCGCTTCCCATTCGTGCTTGGGCAGGCCGCCGTTGTCCCAGTCGGTACGCTCGTACTCCCGCCGATGATCAAAGAAGCGGTCGTTGTCGTCCTGGTGCTGCAGCGGCATGATCTCGGCCTCGATGAAGGCGTCGAGCTCGGCGAGATAGGCGACGAGTTTTTCGGGCAGGTCGAAGTCCATGGGCGTTTCTCTCCAGACGTGTGGGCTGCGGTCTTGTCGCCGGCCTGAGCAGTGTCTGGAGAGAGGATAGGTCCGTCATTGACCTGCGCCAACTGTGACGCAGGGTTAGGCCTCCGCGATCAGTTGGCCGAGAGCGTCCGCTTGAAGAAGGCGAGCATGGTGCGCCACTGCTGCAGCTTGCGCTGCTGGCCCGCCAGTCCGTGCCGCTGTCCGGGGAACAGCATCAGGTCGAAGGGCGTGCCCTGCGCCTGAAGAGTCGCCATGACGCGGGTGGAGTTCTCGAAGATCACATTGTCGTCGGCCATGCCGTGCATCAGGAGAAGCCGCCCGTTCAGATCCTTCAGCCTCGGGATCACCGCGCTCTGATCATAGGCGGTCTTGTCGGTGTCCGGCATGCCCATGTAGCGCTCGGTATAGTGGGTGTCATAGAGCCGCCAGTCGGTCGGCGGCGCGCCAGACGCCCCCGCCGCGTAGCCCGCGCCCGGCTCGGTCAGAAGGCGCAAGGTCATGTAGCCGCCATAGGACCAGCCGGTCACGCCGATGCGCTTGGGATCGATGAAGCTCTGCGACTGGAGGAAGCGCAGGCCCGCAATCTGGTCGCGCACCTCCGGCCCGCCCATGTTCCGCGAGATCGGCGCTTCGAAGGCGAGGCCTCTGTTCGTCGCGCCGCGATTGTCCATCTGGAACACGACGAAGCCCGCCTCGAGATAGAGACGCTCCGCCGGACTGCGCCAGGCCGTGCTGACCTGCTGCGCGCCAGGCCCGCCATAGACTTCGACGATCGCCGGATAGCGACGGGACGGGTCGAAATTGGCGGGCTTGAGCAGCAGGTAGTCGAGCTTCTGCCCGTCTTCCGCCGTCAGCTGACCGAACTCAGGTCTCGGCAGACCGGC
>CAIUZX010000486.1 GCA_903903715.1 uncultured Caulobacterales bacterium | reverse complement strand
GCCCGCGGGGGCGGAATGCTGTCTTTAGGAATGAGAACTGGACCCATTGCAGGCGCCAGAATTTCGGCGGACGCGAGCTGAACAGCCGACACGCCGGCCAAGGATCCGACGCCGTCCAGCTTCGATATTGACCTGGATCCATCCAGCGTGTCCGCGAGCAACGTCAGTCGCGGCGGCGGCTTCAGGGTCTCAGCTGGGCCAAGTCCGTCAATCTGAGACGGCGGAGGACGTGTGACCGCTCCGCCCAGCTTGCTCCCGACAGTCCTGTCGTCGACGACCTTGCCCTTGCTCAGCATGAAAAGGTCAGGCGCCAATGCGCCCGGATCGGCCACGGAATGTCGGGCGATCACGTTTCCATCTGGCGCATCGGCCTGGTCCGGATGACGCGACTTCGCCAGGGTGAACATGTCGCCTGACTCAGCGGCTCGCGTGGCTTCCGGAGCGACTGAAACAGCAGCCCCCAGAATCGCCAACGAGAACCACTCAAACCAACGCATCGCGTTTCCCAATTGTGGGCCCTTCGAGCCCGTGCAGGTTTATTAACAATATGTTAAAACATGATTCGAGAGTTGTGCGCGGCGCTGCGAACCTATTGTAGTAAAAATCTACACACGGTCACATATCGACATGAATTCGACTAATTATGGACCAGAATGATATGTATATGGGTGGATGGAAATATAGCCAACTGGCTCAAAGCCTCGCATTTGAAGGCGATCTACATCCTGATATAGTCAAAATTGTGCTGATGAGACTCGCCAAAGGGCCAAAAGACCTGACGCCCATTGCTGCAGTATTTCTGCTGGGCATGACAATTCCCATGAACACTGGATTTGCCGCAGAGTCCGCGGCCAAGCCTGTTGTCGGAGAAAACGGCGTCATCTCGGTGGGCCAGGACGTGATGGTCACCCTGGTCGACGGCGGTCGCACCGCGCTCAAGACCGACGAAATGTCGCTCGTTCTAAACCTGGATGCGTTGTCGCAGGATCTTCAGGAGTTCATGGGCGGGAAATCAGCCCGCGTCGTGGCCAGGATCGATTGCCGCGAACGCCAGATTTCCACCCAGTCGATGGTCGTGTTCGATCAGGCCCACGCCGTTGGCGCGGGCCGACCGAAGGCGGTCTCCTCGAGTTTCGCCAAACCACCGCCCGGAAGCTACGGCGCCGACATTCTGGAGACCTATTGCGCCAAGCCGACAACCCTCGCGGGGACGGCGACAACGCCTGCGACCATCAGTCGGCCATCGCCCCAACCGCCGATGCTGAATGTCGCGCTCTCCGTTCCGCCGGCGTCCATCGCCGTCCCCAAGGCTCCGGCCGCTCCGGTCCCGCCCCCGCCAACCCCCAGCCCCGCCGCCGCACAGGCGGCGCCAGGTCGAGACCATGCGCGACCGACCTCTGAAAGCGGCTTCGTGGTGCAATTGGTGTCCAGCCCGTCGTCTGTTGAGACCGACAAGATCCTGGCGCGCCTCAGATCACAATTGCCGTTCTGGCCAGCAGGTCGAAACGGATATGTCGCTTCGGCCCAGATCCGTGGCTCCGCCTACTATCGGGGCCGCCTCGACGGCTTCGAGACACGCGGACAGGCGACCGAGTTCTGCAGCAAAGTGGTCGCCACGGGCGAGCATTGCGTCGTCTTCCAAGGCTCGCCAGAGCGCAAGACCAACTAAGGCGGCGCGGCGCCGCGCTTACCAACCGCTTGAAGCGCCCGAACACGAAGCCGCGCCTGATCCCGTCTGGTTACAGACGTTGACCGGGCGATTCAGATTGTCGTTCGCCGGGCTGGTTTGCCGAGGCGTCGCCACCAGGGCCGCAGAGACGGCAGGCTGCGCCGCGCCCGGGCCAACCACGACCTCTACAGGCGTCTGCGTGGTCACCAGACCCGCAGTCTCGGTCGTGAAAGGCGCCTGGATGGTCAGGGCGGTCTTGTTCAGTGGGTCTTGAACGATCACGTAGTTGCCGTTGTTCGCGGTCAGGCCCGTTCCGCGGATCTCATAGTTTCCGATGTTGCTCGTCGGCGTCGCG
>CAIUZX010000485.1 GCA_903903715.1 uncultured Caulobacterales bacterium | reverse complement strand
TGGCCGCGCACGTAAGGATCCGTCGAGCCGTCGGTCAGGTGCGCCACGATCTCGTAAACGGGCTGGCCGAACTGCTCGAGGATCTGCGGGCCGTACTTGGGATCGCAATCCTCCAGCACATCATGCAGCAGCCCCGCGATGGCCTGATCCTCCGTCCCGCCGTGCTCGATGACCAGGGCCGAGACCGCCACGGGATGGTGGATGTAGGGGCTGTTCGCCCCCTTGCGGACCTGCCCGGCGTGGGCCTCGGCGGCCAGGGTCAGCGCGGCGCCGTAGCGGGGGGAGAAATGGGTCATGGCGTGTCGCCCTCCGACAGGGATTGCGCCAGGCGGACCATCGCGAAGGTGTCGAGGGCGCAGTAGGTCCAGAGCTGGCGATACAGCGCGTCGCGACGCTCCGGCGGCGTCACAGGGTGCACGGCTTCCTTGTAGGCCTCCTGCGCCGCGCGACCGTCCGCGACGCCCTCCAGCGCCTTGTAGCTCAGTTCCGGCAGGCGGGCGGGCAGCACGTCCTTGATGGAGTAAGAGCCCCGCATGTCCCGGTGATAATAATGCTCCCGCACCACCGGCAAGAGGTCGACGAGCCGCTCGGCGATGTCGAGGAGGCGCGGCGCGAGATCGGGGAACCTGGCCGCGAGCCCACGCAGGCAGCTCCGCTCAAAGCCCGCGCTGTAGGTGACCACCGCTCCCACGGACCCGATGACGGCCAGGATCTTCTCGGCGCAGGCCCGCGCCGGATCCTCGCCGCTGAGGTCAAGGAAGCCGTCATGAGAGACCGCGCCGTCCTCGTGCACAGTGTGGCAGGAGAACTGGAACGGGACGTTCTCGAAAGGCCGCGTCCCCAGCCAGCGGGGCACGGTGAAGGCCACGGTCTCGAAGTCGAAATAGTATCGGGGAAAGGCCCAGCCGGACAGCTCCGCCCGCACCCCGGCGACATCGAGATAGGCCTCGCCCGTCCGGGTGGCGTCGAGGATGCGCTGCAGCGGTCCGTCCAGCGTGACGTCCGCCGGCACGTCCCGAAGATCACCATACCCCGCCGCCCTCAGCCCCGCCGCGGCGCGCTTGCCCGCCTGCCCGGGCAGCACCTCCACCGGATAGGCGGTCGGGGGCGGATCGTCCTTGCCGCAATGGGCGTAGAACGGACAGGAAAACGGCGAGGCGCAGTGCGCCCCCGTCGCAATGTCGGGCTCGGCGCCCTGCACCGTCATCTTGGCGGCCGCCACCAAATGCTGGCGACTGTTGACCAGGGGCAGGATCTCCTGCGTCCGGTCAGCCTCCGCCAACAGGCCGCGATAGTCGCCGATCTGGTCGTACCGGAACCGGCTGTCGATGTGCTGCACGCAGGCTCTGGAGACCGTCAGCCCCGCCCCCACCGCGACCCAGACCTGGGTGGCCAGATCCGAGAGATGATAGAGCTTCACCGACGCCGTGCTCTTGACCTCGCAGATCCGCCAGCCGTCGGCTTCGGGGATCAGAAGGTCCACCCGGACCAGCACGTCCTCATAAGCAAAGGTCGCCTCGAACAGCGGGCGGCGGTCCGCCTGGAACAACAGCTCGGACGTCTGCTCGAGGGCGAGATGCAGTGCATCGTCGTGCCCGATCAACACCCCATCGGGGTGAAGCTGTTGGGCGATGCTCCCCACCTCATGCCCGGTCTGGAAGATCGCCTGCCGCGCGTCGTCGTAGTGGATCAGATCCTTTCGATACGTCTCCAGCCACAGGCGCCGCGGGCACTGCTCGAAGGCGGTGATCTTGGACTTCGACAGGAAGACGCGCTTTTCGGTCATGCCACTCTGGCCAGTCGCCGGGCGTCACACCCCGGCGGGTTCGACAATGGAAGATGTGACGCGGCGAGACCAGCCCCTGCGCCTCGCACGATCACCTTCAGGTCGATAAGTTGACGGATATGCAGATTTCAGCAGCGCCGGACCGCGTGGTGGTTGGGGGCGGGATCGAACCGCCGACCTGTGGGTTATGAATCCACCGCTCTAACCATCTGAGCTACCCAACCGCGCGAGGGGGGCGATATAGCGGCAAAGCGTCCCGACCTCAAGCCGCTGGACGCAGGCAATCTTGGGAGCCTAAGGTCAGGTCTGTTATTTCACGTCACGAGGTTTTTCACGATGCGTGTCCGCCTCCTGCTCGCCGCGACCCTTTTCGGGGCCTGCGCGGCCCAGGGCTTCGCCCAGACGCCCCCGCCGGCGACGGCCATGACCGAGGCGGCGACGCCGGCCAAGCCGCCTGAGCCCCCCCAGCCCAACGACTATGCGAAGCCCGAAACCTGGCTTTGTCGGCCGAGGCGAATCGACGCCTGCACCCATACGAGCCTTTCCGCGACGGCCGTCTCCGAGGACGGTTCTGTCCGCGCAGAGCCCTTCAAGGCCGCCGCGAACCCGCCAGTGGACTGCTTCTACGTCTATCCGACCGTCTCGACGCAAGGGACGCCGAACAGCGACATGCAGGTGACGGCGGCGGAGCAGTCGGTGATCACCGCTCAGTTCGCAAGGTTTGGGTCGACGTGCCGCCTGTTCGCGCCGATGT
>CAIUZX010000484.1 GCA_903903715.1 uncultured Caulobacterales bacterium | reverse complement strand
CCTTTGGCATCAACATGGTCGGGCCGGTGATCTACACCTTCGGCACGCCGGAGCAGAAGAAGAAGTTCCTGCCGCCCACGCTGTCGGGCGACATCTGGTGGTGCCAGGGCTATTCCGAGCCGGGCGCCGGCTCCGACCTCGCCAATCTCAAGACCAAGGCCGAGCGGGACGGCGACTTCTATATCGTCAACGGCCAGAAGACCTGGACCACGATGGCCCAGCACGCCGACTGGGGCTTCTTCCTCGTCCGCACCAACGCCACCGGGAAAATCCAGGAAGGCATCAGCTTCCTCCTGATCGACATGAAGTCGCCGGGCGTGACCGTCCGTCCGATCATCACCCTCGGCGGCGAGCATGAGGTGAACGAGGTCTGGCTCGAAAACGTGCGCGTGCCGGTCGAGAACCGCATCTTCGAAGAGAACAAGGGCTGGACCTGCGCGAAGTTCCTTTTGGCGCACGAGCGGACCGGCATCGCCGGCGTCGCCCGCTCCAAGCGCGGCATCGACCGGATCAAGTCCATGGCGCGCAATGAAGCCGAAGACGGCGTGCCGCTGATCCGCGACAGCTTCTTCAAGCGCAAGGTGGCTGAGCTCGAGATCGATCTGACCAGCCTTGAGTATACCGAGCTCCGCACCCTCGCCTCGGAAAGCTCGGGCAAGGGTCCCGGTCCGGAAAGCTCGCTCCTGAAGATCAAGGGCACGGAAATCCAGCAGCGGCTCACCGAACTCGCCCTGGAAGCGGCGGGCCACTACGGCATGCCCTACTTCCGCGGCTTCCCGTCGGACGGGGCCAACCTGCCGATCGGGCCGGACACCGCGCACCGCACGGCGCCGACCTACTTCAACGCGCGCAAGACGTCGATCTACGGCGGATCGAACGAGATCCAGCGCAACATCATTGCGAAGATGGTGCTCGGCCTCTAACAGCCGACACCAGCGAGCACGTTTTCAAGAACAACAACCGCCGCCTGCTACGGGAGAGGCCCCATGGATTTCAACTTCACCGACGAACAGAACATGCTGCGCGACACGGTCGCCAAGTTTGTTCAGAACCAATACGACTTCGACACCCGCCGCGCGATCGTGAAGTCGGCGGACGGCTGGCGCGCCGACTACTGGAAGGTCATGGCTGAAGAGCTGGGCATCCTGGGCGCACCCTTCTCCGAAGATCATGGCGGCCTCGGCGGCGGCGCGATCGAGAACATGATCGTGATGGAAGAGTTCGGCAAAGGTCTGGTGATCGAGCCCTATCTCGGCACGGTCGTTCTCGGCGGCGGCTTCTTGAAGCACGGCGGCGGCGCGCAGGCGGGCGAACTGATCGGTTCGATCATCGAAGGCAAGGCCGTATTCGCCTTCGCCTATGCCGAGCCGCAAGGCCGCTACAACCTGGCGGACCTCACCACCACCGCCAAAAAGGACGGCGCGGGCTTCGTGCTCAACGGCCGCAAGGCGGTTGTCGTCGGCGCCAGCTGGGCGACCCACCTCGTCGTCACCGCCCGCACCTCGGGCGGCCAGCGCGATCGCGGCGGCGTCAGCGTCTTCGTCGTGCCGACCAGCGCCGCCGGCGTCACCCGCCGGGACTATCCGACGGTGGACGGCCTGCGCGCCTCCGAAGTGCAGTTCGACAATGTGAAGCTCGGCGCAGACGCGCTGATCGGCGCCCTCGACGGCGGCCTCGCCCTCGTGGAGCAGGTCACCGATGAAGCCATCGCCGCCCTGTGCGCGGAGTCGGTCGGCGCCATG
>CAIUZX010000483.1 GCA_903903715.1 uncultured Caulobacterales bacterium | reverse complement strand
CCGGCTTTCAGTATATCCGCGCTCTTCCGTTTCATGCGCGCCCCGAGCCGTTCGAGGTTTGCGCGCTTTTGGGTTGTGAGAACCAATGGCCAATAATCCCGGCGCCAAGAAGGCGATCCGCAAGATCGAACGCCGCACCGCGGTCAACAAGGCGCGCCGTTCACGGGTGCGCACGTACCTGCGCAAGTTCGAGGAAGCGGTCGCGGCTGGCGATCCGAAGGTGGCCGGCGAAGCCTTTGTAAAGGCTGAATCCGAGCTGATGCGCGCTGTCTCCAAGGGTGTCGTTCACCGCAACACGGGTTCGCGCAAGGTGTCGCGCCTGGCGGCCCAGCTGAAGAAGATCGCCACGGCCTGATCGGCCGTCGCTTCTCCAGAAATCTGAATAAAATCAAGCCGCTAGAGTGCAAGCTCTGGCGGCTTTTTACGTGGCGATGCGGAGCTTTGAGATCCGTCAAACCTCGACGAAAAAATGGAAAATGGCAAAAGTTGAAGCCTGACGGGGGGTTGGCAGTGTCAACCATTTTATCCGTCAAAAATGGCAAACAATGCGGTTGACCGGGCGGGGCGCGAAGCTACTCTGAGCCCATCACGAACTTCGTTCCTAGTACGGACAAAACGGCGCGGGGCCCGTCTCCCGCTGTGTGTGGGGCTTTTCTCTGAAGTTGGATCGAACGCGCGAGCGTCATTTCGCGTGACGGTAGAGTATTGCCCAACGAAATATGAGTATTTGGATTGAAGTGGCGACAGAATTGAGGTCGGACGATGGCGGCGGCGATGAATGCAGGCATGGTGGATTTTGACGGTGCGGCTCTGCCGGCCGGCGGCGCTATCGCGGGTGAACTGCTGGCCGCGACCGCCTGGACCAAAGCCTGCGCCGCTCTGAAGGGAGAGCTCGGGGACGACACCTTCGGATCCTGGATCGCCCAGGCCAACCTGCGACAGGGCCGTGGCGGACGTCTGGTGGTGGTGACGCCGACCGGCCTCGCCCGCGACTGGATCCGCCGCAACGCCTGGCGTCGGCTCGGCGAGCTGTGGGCGCAGCATGATCCGGAGCGCCGGGCGCTGGACCTGAAGTCCCGCGTGGAGTTCGAATACGAGGATGAGCCGGCTGGCGCTGCGGCCGCCCGCACGGTGGGCGAGGCCCCGGCCTCGGCGATCACTGTCCCCGCCGCTCCGGTGGTGGAGCCAGCCCGGATCGCCGGTCTGCAGGAGCGCTACACCTTCGACACCTTCGTCGCGGGACCGGCCAACGAGTTCGCCTTAAGCGTCGCCCGCCGCGTGGCGAGCTGGGCCGACGGCTGCTTCAACCCGGTGATGTTCCACGGCCCCTACGGCTTCGGAAAGACCCACCTGCTCAACGCCATCGCCTGGGAGGCGCACCGCCGCCGCCCGGAAGCCCGCATCGTCTACCTGACGGCGGAGCGGTTCCTGTCGACCTTCGTCAAGGCGATGATGGAGCGCACGGGGGCGTCCTTCAAGGACGAGCTGCGCAACGCCGACCTCCTGCTGGTCGACGACGTCCACTTCATCGGCGGCAAGAAGTCGTCGCAGGAAGAGCTGTTCCACACCCTGACCGCCCTCATGGGCGAGGGGCGCCGGGTGGTGTTCTCCGCCGACCGTCCGCCGTCGGCCATCGCCGAGATCGACGGGCGCCTGCGCTCCCACCTCGGCGCCGGTCTCGTCTGCGGCATCGAACCCGCTGACAAGTCCATGCGCCTCGGCATCGTGCAGACCAAGCTGCCGCAGCTCGCCGCCTCCCTCGGCGTCGACGGGCAGGCGCGGCCGGAAGTCATGCAGTTCCTGGCCGACCGCTTCCCGGACTCGATCCGCGAGCTGGAAGGGGGCCTCAACACCCTCGTCGCCCGCGCCGGCGGCCGTCTGTCCAGCCTGACCCTGGACGAGGCAGTCACTTTCCTGCGGCCGCATCTGAAGCCGGGTGCCGACAAGCGCGTGACGGTGGATGACATCCAGCGCGCCGTGGCCGAGCACTATGGTCTGAAGAAGGAAGACCTGTTGTCGGAGCGGCG
This sequence comes from uncultured Caulobacterales bacterium, assembly GCA_903903715.1. Lineage (GTDB taxonomy): Bacteria > Pseudomonadota > Alphaproteobacteria > Caulobacterales > Caulobacteraceae > CAIMFV01. The sequence continues at coordinate 166 of CAIUZX010000483.1, read as the reverse complement.
CACCCGCTCTGTCGCTCGTCCCCGCCAGACCGCCATGTACCTGGCCAAGCAGCTGACCACCCGCTCCTACCCCGACATCGGGCGCCGGTTCGGTGGCCGCGACCACACCACGGTCCTGCATGCGGTGCGCCGCATCGAGGCGCTGAAGGCCGAGGACGCGTCGTTG
>CAIUZX010000482.1 GCA_903903715.1 uncultured Caulobacterales bacterium | reverse complement strand
CCGGGGGCGGAGGGCGCCTTCGGTTGGTTCCAGCAGAAATCCCACGTGGACGGACAGGCCGAGTGGAAGGGGGTGCAGCTTGACCAGACCGCCATGCCCATCATGCTGGGCTGGTCCCTGTGGAAGCGCGGCCTGATCAGCGAGGCGGAGCTGAAGGCGCGCTACGGCGACATGATCCGCGCCGCTGCGGACTTCCTGGTGACCGGCGGTCACATCAAGCTTCTCGACAACAGCTATGACGTCAAACCGCTCTACACCCAGCAGGAGCGCTGGGAGGAGCAGGAGGGCTATTCCCCTTCAACCAGCGCGGCTGTGATCGCGGGGTTGGTGACGGCCGGGGATGTGGCGGAGCTGGCGGGTGACGCCGCGAACGCCGCCCGGTATCGCGCCGCCGCCGATGATTTCTCGTCGCGGCTGGAAGCCCTGATGTTCACGACCAAGGGCGCGCTGGGCGATGGTCGCTACTACTTGCGCGTGGCGACCGGGCCGACCCCGGAGCAGCCCGGGCAAATCGTCGGCCGCAATGGCCTCTCGCCGATCACTGAGGACCGGCTGATCGATGCGGGGTTCCTGGAACTGGTGCGCTATGGCGTCCGCCGGGCCGATGATCCGCACATCCTCGCGAGCCTGAAGCTGGTGGACGACAAGACACGCAATGACGATCTGCGCATCCGTTATGACTTTCGCTTCGCCGGCGATCCGGTGGCCCATCCCGGATTCCGCCGCTACGGCCATGACGGCTATGGGGAGGACGCCGTCACCGGCGGCAACTATGGCGCCGATCAGGGCAGGATGTCGCCGGGCCAGCGGGGCCGCGTCTGGCCGATCTTTACCGGCGAGCGCGGCCATTACGCCCTGGCCCTCGCGGGCATGTCCGGCCCGCCCAGCGCTGCGGCGATCAGCGAGATTCGCAAGGTCTACGTGACCGGCATGGAGCGCTTCGCCAATGAAGGCCTGATGCTGCCGGAACAGGTGTTCGACGGTGTCGGTGTCGAGCTAGGCCATCCGGTCGCGATGGGGCAGGGCACCAATTCGGCGACGCCGCTGGCCTGGGCGCATGCGGAATATGTGAAGCTGCTTCGCTCCCTCGCGGACGGTCGGGTCTTTGACCTCTATGCGCCGGTGCAGGCCCGCTACGCCAAATGAGGATCGCGCCCGGTCTGACCGCCATCGTCCTCTGCCTGATGGGAGCGGCGTGCGCGCCTGCCGCGGCGGTCCCCTTGTCGGCGAAGCGGGACGGCGTGGCCATTGAGGTAGTCGCACTTCGAGATGACGTGATCCGCGTCAGGATCGGCCGCAATCTTGCGCGCCAAGACTCTTACGCCATCCGGCCCGAGGCGCTGACCGCCCAGACCCGCGCGGAGATCACCCACGACGCATCGGGGGATCATCTCAAGACCGCAGCGATGGACGTGGTCCTCGATCCCAAAACCCTGCGGCTGACGGTGAAGGACGCGTCCGGCCGAACCGTGCTCGACGACGCCGCGCCCGCGCCCAGCCTTCAGGGCGAAGGCTTCAGCCTGAAGAAGCGCCTCGACTCCGACGCGCACATCTTCGGTCTCGGGGACAAGGCGGGTCCGGTTGATCGCCGCGGCCGCGCTTTCACACTCTGGAACACCGACGCCTTCGGCTTCGGGCCGGACACCGATCCGCTCTACAAGGCGATCCCCTTCTTCCTGTCGGTCGACAGCGCCGGACGCAGCTACGGCCTCTTCCTGGACAATAGTTTTCGGACCCGCTTCGACTTCGGGAGCGCCTCGTCCGACGAGATCCGAATCGCCTCTGACGGCGGGAGCGTCGACTACTACGTCTTCACCGGCCCGACCCCGAAGGACGTGGTGCAGGCCTATGCCTGGCTGACGGGGACCACGCCCCTTCCGCCGCTGTGGTCCCTCGGATTCCAGCAGTCGCGCTACAGCTACATGACCGCAGGAGAGGTGGAGGGGATCGCGGATCGGCTGCGCGGGGACAAGATCCCCTCGGACGTCATCTATCTCGACATCGACTATCAGGACCGCAACCGGCCCTTCACAGTGAATGGCAAGGCGTTCCCGGACCTGCCGGGACTGAGCCAGCGGTTGCTGAAGCAAGGGCTGCACCTCGTCCTGATCACCGATCTGCATATCGCCAAGGCGCCGGGGCAGGGGTACGCGCCCTATGACACGGGCCTTGCTGGCGATCATTTTGTGAAGGCGGCGGACGGGTCCGACTATATCGGCAAGGTGTGGCCGGGGCCCGCCGTGTTCCCGGACTTCAGCCGTCAGGCGACCCGCAGATGGTGGGGCGAGCTTTACCGCGGCTTTGCAGCGGCCGGCGTCGGCGGATTCTGGAATGACATGAACGAGCCGTCGGTGTTCGGAACACCCAGCCTGACCATGCCGCAGGACGTGCGTCATCGCATCGAGGAGCCGGGGTTCGAGACGCGGACCGCCGCCCATGCCGAGATGCACAATCTCTACGGCATGCTCAACAGCCGCGCGACCTATGAGGGCCTGACCCTACTGCGCCCCGATCGGCGGCCCTTCGTCCTGACGCGGGCAAGCTATGCCGGCGGTCAGCGCTATGCGGCGACCTGGACCGGGGACAATACGTCGAGTTTCAAGCACCTGTCGCTTGCAACCTCGATGCTGATCAATCTGGGTCTCAGCGGATTTTCGATGGTCGGTGATGACATCGGCGGGTTCGCCGGACCTGCGCCGAGCCCGGAGCTTCTGACGCGAT
>CAIUZX010000481.1 GCA_903903715.1 uncultured Caulobacterales bacterium | reverse complement strand
GCGGCTTTCCATCGCCCAGCCGTGGATCTTCACATCGCCCTGCTTCAGGTTCAAAGGCTCGCCGAACGCGGAACGCATCATTTGCTCAACGAGATCGACGCCGGTGATCAGTTCGGTCACGGGATGCTCGACCTGCAGGCGAGTGTTCATCTCGAGGAAGTAGAAGTTCCGGTTCTTGTCGACGATGAACTCGACCGTACCCGCGCTGTCGTACTGAACCGCCCTGGACAGCGCGACCGCCTGCTCACCCATCGCCTTGCGGGTCTCGGCGTCCAGGAACGGCGACGGCGCCTCCTCGATGACCTTCTGGTTACGGCGCTGAATGGAGCACTCGCGCTCGTTGAGATAGATGACGTTGCCGTGCTTGTCCCCGAGCACCTGGATCTCGATATGGCGGGGCTCGGTCACGAACTTTTCGATGAATACGCGATCATCGCCAAAGCTGTTGCGGGCTTCGGACTGGGCGGCCGGGAAGCCCTCCTCCACGTCCTTGCGGTTCCAGGCGATGCGCATGCCCTTGCCGCCACCGCCGGCGGAAGCCTTCATCATCACCGGATAGCCGATTTCTTCGGCGATCTTGATCGCGTGCGGGACGCCTTCGATGACGCCGATGAATCCCGGGACCGTCGACACCTTGGCGGCGTTCGCGAACTTCTTGGATTCAATCTTGTCGCCCATCGCGTCGATGGCGTGCGGATTCGGTCCGATGAAAATGAGGCCCGCTTCGGCGCACTGCCTGGCGAAGCTGGCCTTTTCGGACAGGAACCCAAAGCCCGGGTGGACAGCTTGCGCGCCTGTCGCCTTGGCCGCTGCGATGATCTTCTCAGCGACGAGGTAGCTTTCCGACGCCGCGGGTGGGCCGATCAGAACCGTCTCGTCAGCAAGCTCCACCGCAAGGCTGTCGGCGTCGGCCTCGGAATAGACCACCACCGTTTTGACCCCGAGGCGTCGCGCCGTTTTGATGATGCGCACGGCGATTTCGCCGCGATTGGCGATCAAGATCTTTTCGAACATCGACTTAAGGTCCTCGCAAGCCCGGGGCAGCCATACCGAATGCGGAGCATCCGGCCTCCTTGCGAGTTAGACGGCCTTTGCGGCGATGGCAATCATGACGCAGCGCCAGCCTCACAACTCGGCGGAGCAGATAATCGACGAAAGCGCTCCGGCGAAACGCCCCACCTGCCCGCCGGGGGTCAAACTGCTTGCGTTGATGTTTACCCCGGTGAGCGTTGAGGAAAAGCCGACGACGGACGTCGTCGAAGATCCAAGGCCGGGGCAATCCACCGTCAAGGCGCCGCCCTGCGCCACACATAATGGGGCGGTTCGCATGGGAGCAGCAAAAATGGCGGACATCGTCGCGGCGCTGGTCGACGACCAACCTCCCACAGCGCCGTAGGTCGTTGGGGTCAGTTGGTAATAGCGTTGGCAAAGCGCCGCTTCCAGCGAGGGCGGACGAAACTCGGAAGGGGTCGCGTTCTGCCCGGGCTCCAACTGCGCCAGCGCGACGCCTACCGAGCCGCCGGAGGCCACAGCGCCGAACCCAACTTCGATCTGACCGCCATTGGAAATGGATGCGGGTAGAGACAGTCTTTTGACGACACGCGTCCATCCCGGCCCGATCGCGCCCAAAGGCTGCGATCCTACAGACACGCGGGAGGAAGACTGATCAGCAACGCTGTAGGCGTACAGGTTGAGGTACGGTGTGAAAGTGGCGCTGGCGTACAGCCACGCCGAAAATACCGCCGATTGTCCGGCCAGGTCGCCGATCATCGCACTCTCCAGCGCCTGACTGGCGGCGCAGCTCGTTAGACCTCCAGAACTTGAGATC
>CAIUZX010000480.1 GCA_903903715.1 uncultured Caulobacterales bacterium | reverse complement strand
TTTCGTCGATGAAGATGATGCAGGGCGCGTTCTTCTTGGCCTGCTCGAACATGTCGCGAACGCGGCTTGCGCCGACGCCCACGAACATCTCCACGAAGTCGGAACCCGAGATGGTGAAGAAGGGCACGCCGGCCTCGCCGGCGATCGCGCGGGCGAGCAGCGTCTTGCCGGTGCCGGGAGGGCCGATGAGCAGCGCGCCCTTGGGGATCTTGCCGCCCAGACGCTGGAACTTGCCCGGGTCCTTCAGGAAGTCGACGATCTCCTGCAGCTCTTCCTTGGCTTCATCCACGCCCGCGACGTCCTCGAAGGTCACGCGGTTCTTGTTCTCGGTCAGCAGCCGCGCCTTGGACTTGCCGAAGCCCATGGCCCCTTTGCCCGCCCCCTGCATCTGACGCATGAAGATCACCCAGGCGCCGACCAGCAGGATGACCGGCAGCAGGTTGACCAAGAGGTTGACCCAGGTGCTCGATTGCGGGGACTGGACGCGGATGTTCGCCTTCTGCTGCTCCAGCCGCTTCAGGAGCTCGTCCTGGCTGACGGGGGTCGTGGCGATGAAGGAGGTGTTCTGGCCGTCGTTCGCCGTCGCCGAATCGCCGCGCAGAACGACGGATTTCACCTCGCCCTGGTCGATCTTCTGCAAGAGCTGCGAGTAGGTGATCTCATTGGCCGGCTTGGTCTTTCCGCCGGGGCTGACCACCGTGTAGAGCGCGACGAGCACGGCGACCACCACGCCCCAGATCGCCAGATTGCGAAGTGTCATTCGAGTAGCCTTCCAGGTCCCTTCGAAAGCCGCCAGTCGACGACTTCCGCAGCAGAGTGAGCGCACAGACGCCCCGTTGAATGCGAACATAGGATGACGATGCGCCCAGCGCCATCCCGGGCCGCATGTTCGGTCGATCAAGTTCGCGTTGGATGAAGTTCGGGTTGTCTGGCAAGTTCGCGTCGTCTCACTGGCGCTCGCGCTGCATCGCCGCTATCAGGCGCCTAGTCCGACAGGTTTGGAGCGCAACCTTGAAAACGATTCTCGTCGCAGGCGGGGCCGGCTACGTCGGCAGTCACTGCTGCAAGGCCTTCGCCGCCGCCGGTTTCAAGGTGGTGGTGTTCGACAACCTCTATCGCGGCTGGCGCGATCTTGTGCAGTGGGGCGACCTGATCGAAGGTGATCTTCTGGACCCCGCAGCGGTCGAAGCGGCGGTGGCGAGCGTCAAGCCGGACCTCGTCGCGCACTTCGCGGCGCTCACCTATGTCGGCGAGAGTGTGTCAGATCCCGCCCGATACTACGCCAACAACACGCTAGGCGCCTTCAACATGTTGGAGGCGATGCGCCGACATGGAATCCTGAAGTTCATCTTCTCGTCGACCGCGGCGACCTACGGCGCGCCCAAGATCGTGCCGATGCCGGAGGATCACCCCCAGCAGCCGATCAATCCTTACGGCTGGTCGAAGCTGATGGTGGAGCAGATGCTCCGCGACTACGAAAAGGCCTATGGCCTGCGCTACGCCGCGCTCCGCTACTTCAACGCAGCGGGGGCGGATGCCGATGGGGATGTCGGTGAGCGCCACGTGCCGGAAACCCACGTCATTCCGCTGGCTCTGGAGGGCG
>CAIUZX010000479.1 GCA_903903715.1 uncultured Caulobacterales bacterium | reverse complement strand
TCCGAGATCCTATATTTCCTCGACGCATTGCGAGATCGACTATCGCGATGGCGCTTATGTCTTGGTCGATAAAAGCACGAACGGGACGTTTCTCAATGGGCGTCCTGAGCGTTTAACCTGCGCCCATACGCTTTGTGATGGCGACGTGTTTTTGATCGGGCACTACGAGGTAAAAGTCATGCTGAGCGGTCAGGTGGCCAAACCTGCCGGTTCGAACCCTGAGCCCAGGAATTGGGGCGGGTGGGACGCGCATGTGGAGTCCGCCTCCGCCAAGGCTGATCCCGCAGAGTGGAGCCGACCCGCACCCCAGTCGGCGATCGGCGGACAAGGTCCCATGTCCCAGAATTGGGCGCCCCCCGCCGCCAGCCCCAAGGCTCCCGAATCGGCTTCTGTCTGGGCTTCGATCACGCCGCCGACTGAGCCCGCTTCACCCTGGTCAAGCCCGGTAACCGGGGCCTCCTCTACGCCGTCGGCCGTGGATGTCTGGGGAGCGCTGGCGGCTGGCGCGGCTGTTGACTGGAAACGCAGCGGCTTCGGGGCGTCGGCGCCGGATGGGCCCGACCGATTTGGTCTGAGCCCCGTGTCTCCAGCGGCGTCCGACCGGCTCGGTTCGCCGTCCGCGAACAGGCTTGAGTCGGCCGCGCCATCGTCATCCGCCGCGAGTTCCGCCTGGGGGGCGGTTGAGCGTGCGTCCGGCCGTGCTGAGCCCACAACGATCCCTGTCGACCCAACAGGGGCGGCCTACAATCCTGCGCCGAATTCGGCGGGCGCGTCATCGCCTAGGGAGGACCACCAGGGCCACGCCAGCCGGGAATGGTCAGCCTTCGTCACCGCTGCGGGCCTTGATCCGTCAACCCTGCACAGCGCCCCGGAAGAGGCGCTGGCCGCGGCGGGGGAAGCGCTGCTGCGAATGACCGGCGGTTTGATCGTGATGCTCGAGGCCCGCGCCAAACAGAAATCGCAACTTGGCGCGCAAGGCACGACCCTCGAGTTCCAGGGTAACAATCCGCTGAAATTCGCCCGAACGCGGGAGCAGGCGCTCAGCCAATTGCTCAACCCGCCGGTACGGGGTTTCATGCCGGCGGAAACCGCGATTGAGGACGCTTTCAAGGATCTGCAGGCGCATCAGATGGCGACCCTGATGGCGATGCAAGGCGCCCTCGCCGCCACGCTGGCGCGGTTTTCACCTTCGGCGATCCGAGACCGGGCCGAGTCCCGCGGCGTCCTGGCCAAGATCATCCCCGCGGCCCGGGAATCGGAACTTTGGAAAGCCTACGAGCGCGAGTTTGAAGGTGTCGTAAAAGGCTCCGACGAAGCCTTCATGGACGTGTTCGCCAGAGAATTCCGCTTGGCCTATGAGCGAACGGCGGCGGATATGAAGCGGTGAGTGTTTCTTGATTTGCCGCGTCTTGATTGTATGCTTGACCTACATGCTGATAAGGAGGGGGTGTAAAATGGGAAGGCCGTCGCTAAATTCTGAAATAAGCAGGAAGCTAATCGAGGAATCCATACAATTGACAAAAGATATTTCTGCGCTCGACAAGAAAAGAGAAGCAGATTTAACGAAGGAATACGGAGCGCTCGTTGTTTGGTACGATAGAAACATTGAAAATAGTGTCGCTTTATCGTTAGTGTCCGACAAGGCGATTGGTATTGTAAAAGAAAAAGTAGGCTTCACGACTGTTGACGATGTTGCTGAAAAGAGTCTCGAGCAGATATTGATTGGGATTTTGAGGCTCTCTGGAGTGGTAGTTCGCGCGGGGTCTAGGCTGGCTCAAGGCGTCGGGGTGGCTGCTGGCATATTGCTATCATCATCTGGGGGCACGGGCGGCCTTAATGGCGCATACTTGGACGACGGTCGGGGCAGTGAGCTTGAAAAAAAGCAGTTCAGATTGGCCCAAATATATACGGAACTGTTTCTACTCGATCCCCCGCTTGCTCCAATTTTGCAGCCGGATATATGCGCCATTCAGGCCTGAACCGCCCCGGGTTTGTCGGAGGCTCCAACTCCCAAGTAGGATGGAGCCATGACCAGTCAGACGGTAGTCTGCAGAAGAGGTC
>CAIUZX010000478.1 GCA_903903715.1 uncultured Caulobacterales bacterium | reverse complement strand
TGGCCATGCGGATCGGGTCCTTCGCTTCGGCGATGGCGGTGTTCATCAGGATGCCGTCGCAGCCGAGCTCCATCCCGATGGTGGCGTCCGAGGCCGTGCCGACGCCCGCGTCCACCAGCACCGGCACCTTCGCCTGCTCCACGATCAGGCGCAGATTGACTCGGTTCTGGATCCCGAGCCCCGAGCCGATGGGAGCGCCCAGCGGCATGATCGCCGACGCCCCTTCCGCCTCCAGCTTGCGGCAGAACACGGGGTCATCGGTGCAGTAGACCATCACCTGGAACCCCTCCGCGACCAGTAGCTTTAGCGCGCGGAGCGTCTCCTCCATGTCGGGGTAGAGGGTTTTGGGATCTGAAAGGACCTCGAGCTTGACGAGGGTCCAGCCTCCCGCCTCCCGCGCCAGCCGAAGCGTCCGCACCGCCTCCTCGCCGGTGAAGCAACCGGCGGTGTTGGGCAGATAGGTGAACCGGTCAGGCTTCACATAGTCGACCAGCATCGGCTGGCTCCTGTCCGTCAGATTCACCCGGCGGACGGCGACGGTCACGATCTCCGCCCCCGCAGCCTCCGCCGCGGCGGCGTTCTGGGCGTAGTCCTTGTATTTACCTGTGCCCACAATGAGCCGTGACCGGAAGGTGCGGCCCGCGACGGACCAGGTGTCATCTGCGCTCATGCATCGGCTCCGAAAATCAGAGGCCCCTCTTAGCGCCCCCGCCCCTCGCCGTCATCCGCCGCCGACGAATTGCACGATTTCCAGGCGGTCCCCGTCCATCAGAGAGGTGGTTGCGTGCAATGAGCGCGGCACGATCTCGAGATTTCGTTCCACCGCGACCTTGCGCGGATCAAGACCCAGCGCTGCGATCAGATCAGCGACGGTCCCGGGGCTTTCGAGCCGCTGCGGCTCCCCATTGACGATAAGTTGCACGGTCAAGGCCCCCCGAAAAGGATACAGGAGCTTGTGGCGGTTTAGCCACAGGGATACAAGGTCGCCCGGGACTGCTTTTTTCATCGTCGGGGCGAATGCCGAAACCGATCTTTGTGCTCAACGGACCGAATCTCAATCTGCTTGGGGTCCGGGAGCCGCACATCTACGGAACCACGACGCTGGACGAGGTGCGCGACCGCACGGCCGCCCGCGCCCAGACGCTTGGATTCTCCATCGATTTTCGCCAGTCAAATCATGAGGGCGTACTGATCGATTGGGTGCAGGCGGCGAGGACAGACGCCAGCGCGCTGGTCATCAATCCGGCAGGTCTTGGCCACACGTCCATCGCGCTCCTCGACGCCCTCAAGGCGCTGACCATCCCGATTGTGGAGTGCCACCTTTCCAACCCGGCCGCCCGCGAATCGTTTCGGCGGCACACCTACGTTTCCCTCGCGGCGACCGGTCAGGTGACCGGATTTGGCGCTGTCTCCTACGAACTCGCAGTGGAAGCCGCCGCACGACTGGCGCAAGGCCCGTCGACGGCCCCGTCCCCTTCTCAAGGTGCATAGATGAGTGATCCCAAAGTGACGACTGAACTTGGCGAAAAGCCGAAGGCGCCCGCCGACCCAATCGACACCCGGCTGGTCCGCCGCCTGGCTGATATCCTGAAGGATACGGGCCTCACCCAGATCGAGGTCGAGCGCGGCGATCTG
>CAIUZX010000477.1 GCA_903903715.1 uncultured Caulobacterales bacterium | reverse complement strand
GGAGAGACCGACCGCGAAGTCGCAGATGTCGATCATTTCCTGAACTTCGCCTTGCGCCTCCGACACGATCTTGCCGGCCTCGAGCGTGACGAGCCGCGCAAGATCGTCCTTGGCCGCGCGGAGCGTCTCGCCGAACAGGCGTACGAGCTCTCCGCGGCGGGGCGCAGGCGTCACCCGCCAGGCCATGAAGGCCGAGCACGCCTTGGACAGCGTCCGTTCGATCTCGGCGGCGTCGGCATAGGCGACCCCGGCCAACCGCTCCCCCGTGATGGGGCTGGTGGCGGGATGCGCGCCGATCAGGGCCGCTTGCGGCACGCCAAGCCTTGCGAGGATGGCGGCGGCCTCTTCGGCGGCGGAGGGAAATTCGGTCAGGGTCATGGGGCTTTGTATCCGTAGAGCCAGTCAAAGCGCGACGCGGCGCCGCCGGGGGTGACGAGATCGGCAAGGCCAGCCGCAGTGAAGGCGGCCGCACCGGCGAGATCGGGCGCGTGGAAGAGCTTTGCGTTGAAGCGCGACGCCGCCTGCACCCGTGAGGTGCGGGGCTTTCTGGCGGCCTCGTAGGCGCTAAGCGCGGCGGCGATGTCAGACGTGTTCGAGACCTGATGGCTGAGGACCTCGGCGTCTTCGATGGCCATGGCCGCGCCCTGCGCCAGGAACGGCAGCATGGGGTGACAGGCGTCGCCCAGCAGGCTGACCCGTCCCACGCTCCACCGGTCCAGAGGCGGCCGATCGTAGAGCGCCCAGCGGAACGGCGCCTCGGCGGCCCGACAAATGGCCGCCACGGGCTCCGGCCATCCGGCGAAGTCCGCCATCAGGTCCTCCGGCGCCCCGACCTCGGACCAGGATTCGACCCGCCAGTCCCGCTCCACGACACCGACGAAGTTTACGGCGCGGCCCGACTTCACAAAATAGTGAACGCAGTGCTTGCCCGCCCCGGTCCAGACCGCGGCGATGGGCGGGACCAGCCCCGTCGGAAGTCGCTCCGCAGGAACCACCGCCCGCCACGCGACCTGTCCTGTGAAGGTGGCCGCATCCTTGCCGAACAGGCGCTCCCGAACGTGGGAGCGCAGGCCGTCGCAGCCGATGGCGACGTCGCCCCGCACGGTCTCGCCCGATTGCAGAACGACCTCGACGCCTTGGTCGTCATGGCGAAGATCCCAGACGTCGGCCCCGAGCCGCAGAGTCACCCCCGGGGTCGCCGCGAGGGCCTCGATCAGCGCCTTCTGGAGATCCGCACGGTGAATCTGCAGGTAAGGCGCGCCCCAGCGGTCCTGGGCCCGCCCGCCCAGCCGGTTGCGAAGGCGCAACGCGCCCGTCCGCGCCGAGCGGATCTCCGCCGCCTCAGGCTCAAAACCCACCTTACGAAGCGCCGCCTCGAGCCCGAGATCGAACAGGATCCGCGTGGCGTTGGGGCCGAGCTGCACGCCGGCGCCGACCTCGCCCAGAACGGGCGATCTTTCCAGGACAGTCGCGGACACGCCACGGCGGCCCAAAGCCAGAGCCGCCGTCAATCCGCCGATGCCGGCGCCGATGAGAATTGCGTTCACGCTCTTGACTCCGCCGGCTGGTTGAAGCGGGTTTACGCGGTGGTCGACGTTTCGTATCCGCGGGTCAAGACCTACGCGCCAATTGGTGGTATCGGGCAAGGTCGGGTCGTCTTGCGGTCACGTGTGACGGTCCCGCCTCGCTCGAGAGGTTCAGCGTTTAGAGGATGGGGGACCAGCTTGGTTCTGCAGTGGCGTTATGACGACGAGCGAACCTCGGACCGCCGCCTCGCCGACTCGGCGGCGCATCTTGCCTGGCGAGATCCGTCCATCGGGACCGGCGCGAAGCGATCGCATCTGGTGGACACCACCATGCTGTTCGCGCCGCGCTCGGGGGGCGTAAAGCGCTACCTGCTCGCCAAGCGCGCGTGGTTTGCGGAAAACCGGCCCCAGATCGAACACACACTTGTCGTGCCCGGCGACGCTACCGGCCCGAACGGCAGAGGCGCCTATACGGTCGCCGCCGTTCGCCTGCCCTTCGGCGACGGCTATCGCTGGCCGACCTCCACTCGCCGCTGGGCGGAGCATCTCATCGCCCTGCAGCCTGACCTGATCGAAGCGGGGGACCCCTACGGCCCCGGACATGCGGCCCTCGAGGCCGGTGAGCGTCTGGGCGTGCCCGTCGTCGGCTTCTGCCATTCCGATCCTGCGGCGCTCGCGGCGCTCCACCTCGGCAGCTGGGCGGAGCCGCCGGTGCGGCGTCGCTGGGCCAAGCTGTTCCGTAGATTCGACCGGGTCGTCGCCCCCTCGCGACACATCGCCGAGCGTTTGGACGCCGCGGGCGTCTCCAATGTCCATGTCCAGCCGCTGGGCGTGGACACCCAGCTCTTCTGCCCCTCGCGACGGGACCCCGACGGCCTGCGGGCCGAACTTGGCCTGCCCGCCGACACGAAACTTCTGGTGTTCGCCGGACGTCCGGCGCGGGAAAAGAATGTCGATGTGCTGCTGGAAGCCATGGACCTCCTCGGCGATGAGTATCACCTCCTCCTGATCCACGCGGGGCAAGGCTGCCGCCCGCAGGACAATGCAACCTTCCTCGACTATGTGCGGGAGCCCCGGGAGATGGCGCGCCTGCTCTCGAGTTGCGACGCCTTCGTCCACGCCAATGATCGCGAGCCCTTCGGCCTGATCGCGCTGGAGGCCATGGCCTGCGGCCTGCCGATGGTGGGCGTGGCGTCGGGCGGGATTGCCGAGCTCGTTGACGAGGATGTCGGCCAACTGGCGAGCAAAGCGACGCCTGAGGCGATGGCCGAAGCGATCTGCGCGCTGTTCGAGCGGGATACCGCCGCCATCGGCGCGACGGCCAGGATCAAAGCCGAGAGCAACTACGGCTGGGACGCGACCTTCACCGGCCTCTCGGCCCTGTACAGCGATCTCTGCGGCGCTCCGGTCTCTGCGAGCGCGCCTTTGCCCTTCCCGCGCGGATCTCGGTGACCAACACACTCTTAAGCGCGCTGCCGACCACGATCTTCGAGGTCATGAGCGGGCTGGCGCGCGAGCACAACGCCGTCAATCTGGGCCAGGGCTTTCCTGACTCCGCAGGCGTGCTCGAGGTCCGTCAGGCGGCGGCGGAGGCGGCGCTCCACGGC
>CAIUZX010000476.1 GCA_903903715.1 uncultured Caulobacterales bacterium | reverse complement strand
GACAGTCGCGGATCGCACCCGAAAAACTGGGGCTCGTTTGAGCGATAATTGAGCCGGAATCACCCTTAACCGGCTCAAAATTAAGCGAAAAATTAGCTGTAGCTGGTTACCGTGCCCTCTAATGACCAGGGGCCGGAAGCAGGGCATGGCGAATTCGGTGGGTATTATAGCGCTAGCAACGGTATGCGCCGTGTTTGCTGGTGAAATGGTGATTAAGGCGCGAGGGGCTGAGCACGTCAGCCCGGCGCTGGCCGAACGGGCGCATTCAACGCCAGCGCCCGCAATGGCGCCGTCGAATGTCACGCCGACGCCGACGGCGCGGTCCGCTTTTGTCAGCAAGAGCAAGGACGGTCATTACTGGGCTTGGGCGAGGATGGACGGTCAGGCGGTGCGTGTGTTGATCGACACCGGCGCGACAGCGGTGGCCCTGACCCCTGAGGACGCCAAGCGCATCGGTGTTGACGTGGATCTCCTTGTGTACAATCGCGACGTCAACACGGCCTTGGGCATGACGCATGCGGCGCCGGTCATTCTATCCCACGTCTCGGTTGAGGGGGCTGACGTCTCAAAAGTGGAGGCCCTGGTCGTGCCTCAGGGCCTGTCGGCTTCGCTTCTGGGCATGAGCTATCTCGGGCGACTGGAAAGCTTCAACGCCAACCGCCAGGGCATGGTTCTTCACCCCTAGACGTGATCAATTCGATGTCGGGCTCTTTATCGACACGAGCTCAACCTTGAAAATCAGGTCTGAGTTCGGGGGAATGGGTCCTGCTCCCTTTTCGCCATAAGCCATGTAGGCGGGAAGATAGATCCGCCATTCGTCGCCAGGCCGCATCAATTGCAGGACCGCCACCCACCCCGGAATGAGCTTTCCAAGTGGAAAGGTTGCCGTTCCCGAGGCTTCACTGGTGGAGCTGTCGAACAGCTGACCGTTGGACAGCCGGCCCTCGTAACGCACCACGATCTCGTCAGCTCGACGAGGATGCGCGCCAGTGGCGGCGCCGGATTTCAATATTTCGTAACGCACGCCGGGCAATGACACCGACGACGTGTCCTTGGGACCCTGAACAGCGGTCGTGGCGCAGGCCGAAAGGCCAAGCGCCAACGTCAGCAAGGGAGCGACAATCAAAAGGGATCTAGACATGACGACAACATACCTCGAAGCGTTGACGTCGCAAAGAGCCGCCGCAGGCCCAACGGTCTCAATCCGGCTCGCCCGGCGCCCTCAGGGTCAATGACAGGGCGTGTACAGGCCCCGAAAGTTCTTCGGCCAGCGCAGATGAAACCAGTCTGTGTCTCTGGACGCGGCTGAGACCGCGAAAGGCTTCAGCAACGATCCTGACTGTAAAGTGGCTTTCGCCGCCCTCCCGGGCGCCCGAATGGCCCGAATGAAGATCGCTGTCATCTGCGATTTCCAGCAGGTCCGGAACGAGCGCCGCCTCAAGCTTGGATCTTATCGCCTGTTGCACGTGACCCATATGCCCAGCCCGTATGTTGATTGCGCGTCGAAGAACGACGTTTCGACCTGCGTTTTGGCAAGGTCAATTCTTGAATGTGAAAACTTCCGCCTCATACTGGGCTCATGAGCGGCGCTTTTCGATATAAACCCCGCGTGACGGACATTCGCGTTCGCCCGCCGAAGCCCAACGAGGCGGCTGCGGAGGCGGAGGACGTCTTGCGGCTGAAACCCGGCGAACGCCCGTGCGAATGGCCGGGCTGCCGCGTGGCGGGCTCCGCCAAGGCGCCGAAGTCCCGAGAAATCCTTCACGAACACTATTGGTTCTGCGTGTCCCACGCTGGCGAGTACAACCGCAATTGGGACTATTTCGCTGGCATGAGCGAAGCGGACGTCCTCAAGGCGCAGGAAGCCCGGTTCACGGGGGACCGACCGACCTGGGAATTCAAGGCTTCCCGCTTCAGCCGCGAGGCGGCGAGTTTTTCGGCCCGCGCAGGCTCCGGACGTGGTTACACGGACCCACTCGGCGTGTTCGGCGGTCGGCGGCCAGAGGCGCCCAGCGAGGCGCAGGAACGGACTCGTCGACTCGGAATGCTTGAACGCAAGGCCCTCGCCGAACTTGATCTGCCGGACACGGCTGAAGCTGCGGCGGTGCGCGCAAAATATCTGGAGCTGGTGAAGCGTTGCCATCCAGACACCAATGGCGGCGACCGGTCCACCGAGGCCAAGCTTCAGAGGGTCTTGAAAGCCTACAAGATCCTGAAATCCGCCGGCCTGACACACTAGGTCGCTAGACCGCCCTGAAACTGTGACATGCAGGCGCAAAATCAAGTTGACGCGCAGGGCGCCCGTTTCCAAGGCTCAAGATCCGCGCTAAGCGACGTCTTATGACAACCGACGCCGCCCCCGACCCGTTGCTTTCCGCCGCGCCCGACAGCTCAAAGTCGGTTCGAGATCTGTTTGGAATAGATTCGGACATGATGGTTCCGGTCTTTTCCAAGCCCGATTCGCATACGCCGGAAGTTGATCCATCCTACCGCTTTGATCCGCAGACCACGTTGGCCATCTGCGCAGGCTTTGCGCATGACAGACGCGTGATGATCCAGGGCTACCACGGGACAGGCAAGTCGACCCACATCGAGCAGGTAGCCGCGCGCCTGAACTGGCCACTGGTGCGGGTCAATCTGGACAGCCACGTCAGCCGTATCGACCTCGTGGGCAAGGACGCCATAGTCCTGAAGGATGGTCGCCAGGTGACCGAATTCCGCGAAGGCATGCTGCCATGGGCGCTGCAACGCCCGATCGCGCTGGTCTTCGACGAATATGACGCTGGTCGGCCGGACGTGATGTTCGTGATTCAACGGGTGCTGGAAGTACAGGGACGGCTGACCTTGCTCGACCAGAACCGGGTTATCCGACCTCACCCTTATTTCCGCCTGTTCTCCACGACGAACACGATCGGTCTTGGAGATACCTCCGGCCTCTATCACGGCACCCAGCAGATCAATCAGGGACAGATGGACCGGTGGTCGATCGTCACCACTCTGAACTATCTCCCGCACGAGGCGGAAGCCGAGATCGTGCTCGCGAAGTCGCCGACCTATGACACCACCGAAGGCCGCAGAACGATCAACGCGATGGTTCGGGTCGCCGACATGACGCGCAATGCGTTCATGAACGGGGACATCTCAACGGTCATGAGTCCGCGTACTGTGATTACCTGGGCTCAGAATGCGGACATCTTCAGCGATGTCGGTCTCGCCTTCCGACTGACATTCCTCAACAAGTGCGACGAGCTCGAGCGCCCAACCGTAGCGGAATTCTATCAGCGGGCCTTCGGGGCGGAGCTTCCCGAAAGCGCAGCGCGGGTGAAAATCGCCTGACGTCAACGCGCCTTGCGGGTCAGCGCAGAGCTTCCTCAGCCGGTCCCGACATCGTGGCGAAGATCTTAGGCGACGCGCGCAATCTGTCTCCGCTCCAGCCCGGCTGTCGCTTCAGCCAGTCGGCGTCGGCGGCGAAGCTTCTCGCAGCGTGCGCGAAGGCCGTCCCTGCAAGACCCCAGTGCTCCGGCCAGGCGATGAACCCGCCCACGGTCCTTGTATCCCAGACCTGAAATGGTCCTCGCGAGTCGAGCGACGTCGCCGCGTAGACCCAGGCACTCCCCGGTCGGCCGCGATAGCCGCAGCTAAAGCGGGTTTCACCCGCAGACCAGGAGACTTGTGTTGAGCGCCCGCCCAACGCCGACTCGAGCGCAGCGGCCGCAGCGGGCTGCGACTTGCCGCCCGTTGGGGTGACGTCATCACAGTGGGCGCCGATCTTGCCTCGGCCCCATTCAGCAGAGAATGTCTGGCCGTCATGGTAGGGCGATAGTGTGAGCGCACGCCCTTCGCCAGGCATGTAGGTCTTGCCCTCGGTCAAACCCGCGGCGGCCAACGCAGGCGTCGGCGGCGTGAAGTCCGGCAACTCCGGATCGCCGATAAAGATTTCCGCGGACCCGTCCGGCGCAGAAGCCCGGAGCCAGGGACGAACCTCCCCGGTCGAGAGGCGTTTCAGGCCGCCTTGAACTGGCCAGCCGACCGGAAGTTCGACGGTGAAGGCGTGTTCAGTCGGCTCTGCGTAAGGGGCCCAGTGCACTTGCTCGGGATAAACGACATTGCCGGTGACGTTCCCCTCGGCCGCCGCCACAGGCGCGTTGTCGTGGTCATCACGTCGCGAGCAGCCGGTCGCGCCGAGTCCAAGCGCCAGAACCACCGCACTTGTGGCGGTCAAGCTGAGCCAAGACGTCTGAAACGAACTTGCGTGCGCCATGATCCCGCTCTCGACTCTTGCGCGTTAACCTTTGGATCCCATCCACTCGCCTAAGCGTAAGTCCAGAGGCGCGCAAGTGAAGAGTTCCAAGGTCTAAGCTTGCTCCGCCGCCGCAGCGCGCCTATCCTCTTACGATAGTTCTCCGGGGAGCTGCGGTTTCAGCAGTTGAGAGGCGGGTCAGGCCCGCGACCCGCGAACCTGATCCGGATCATGCCGGCGGAGGGAGGGAACGCGACCGAGCAGCCCTGATATCGGCGGCGTGCTGGTCTCGAACCACTTCCAACAGTCGGCAATGCGCCTATGCAACAAGGAAGCGCCCATGAACGCCCCCGTCGAACCTGGTGTCATTCCGGTCGGACAGGTCCCTACGGGGCCCATCCCCGGCAGTCGCAAAATCCACGTCCCCGGGGAGAGATTCAACGATCTGCGCGTGCCGTTTCGCGAGGTGGCGCTGCACGAAAGCGCGGGCGAACCTCCGGTGACAATCTATGACCCATCCGGGCCTTACACGGATCCAGCGGCACAGATTGACATCCAGAAGGGCCTTCCGCGGCCGCGCGAAGACTGGGTACGCGCGCGCGGGGACGTGGAGGAGATCACGCCAAGAGACATACGCCCCGAAGACAATGGCCGCGTGAGCGAGGCTGGACGCGTTCCGTCGTTTCCGGTCAAACCCAAGGTCCTCCGCGCCAAGGGGTCAGCTGCGGTCACCCAGTTCGAGTACGCCCGAAACGGACAAATCACCGCTGAAATGGAATACGTCGCGATCCGCGAAAACCTGCGGCGGGAAATGATCCTGAACGCCGTGCGGGACGGCGACCCGCTCGGCGCAGAACTTCCGGAGTTCGTGACACCCGAATTCGTGCGCGACGAGGTGGCGCGGGGCCGGGCGATCATTCCGGCGAATATCAATCACGCCGAACTTGAGCCCATGGCCATTGGCCGCAACTTCCTGGTCAAGATCAACGCCAATATCGGCAATTCGGCGGTCACGTCGTCCGTGGGCGAAGAGGTCGAAAAGATGGTCTGGGCGATCCGCTGGGGCGCGGACAATGTCATGGACCTCTCCACGGGCCGCAACATCCACAACATCCGGGAGTGGATCGTTCGCAACTCCCCGGTTCCGATCGGCACAGTGCCGATCTACCAGGCTCTAGAAAAGGTCGGCGGCGTCGCCGAGGACCTGACCTGGGAGGTCTACCGCGACACCCTGATCGAACAGGCGGAACAGGGGGTGGACTATTTCACCATCCACGCCGGCGTACGGCTGCCCTACATCCCGCTGACGGCGAAGCGTGTCACGGGCATCGTCTCACGCGGCGGCTCGATCATGGCCAAGTGGTGCCTGGCCCACCACCGCGAGAGCTTCCTCTACGAACATTTTGACGACATCTGCGACATCATGCGCAGCTTTGACGTCTCGTTCTCGTTGGGCGACGGTCTGCGGCCGGGCTCAATCGCCGACGCCAATGACGCCGCGCAGTTCGCCGAACTCGACACCCTCGGGGAACTGACCAAGCGCGCCTGGACCAAAGGTTGCCAGGTGATGATCGAGGGTCCGGGCCACGTGCCGATGCACAAGATCAAGGCCAACATGGACAAGCAGCTGGCGACCTGCGGCGAAGCGCCGTTCTATACGCTTGGGCCGCTTACCACCGACATCGCCCCGGGGTATGACCACATCACCTCCGCCATCGGCGCGGCGATGATCGGTTGGTTCGGCACGGCCATGCTCTGCTACGTGACGCCCAAAGAGCATCTGGGGCTTCCCGACAAGGACGACGTGAAGCAAGGCGTGATCGCCTACAAGATCGCCGCGCATGCAGCCGATCTCGCCAAAGGCCACCCCGCCGCACGCGCCTGGGATGACGCCCTGTCCCGCGCCCGGTTCGAGTTTCGCTGGGAAGACCAGTTTAATCTTGGCCTCGACCCTGAGACCGCCCGTGCGTTCCATGACGAGACCTTGCCGAAGGAGGCGCACAAGACCGCTCACTTCTGTTCGATGTGCGGTCCCAAGTTCTGCTCGATGAAGATCAGTCAGGAAATTCGGGACGCCGCGGCCGTGCAGAACGACGTTGCTGAAGCCGGCATGGCCAAGATGTCAGAACAGTTCAAGGCAGGGGGCGGAGAGATCTACGTCCCCTCAAAGGGCTAGGCATGCGGTCGGTGGCCGACGTCCGCGCCGGTAGCTGTATGTGCGGGGGCGTGCGCTTTGAGATCTCTCAGGCGCCCGCCCTCACCCTGGCGTGTCACTGCCGGGGCTGTCAGCGCCTAAGCGCGAGCGCCTATTCCCTAAGTGAAATGATACCGGTGGACGGCTTTCGCATGCTCGCGGGAAAGCCGGTCATCGGCGCCTTGCACGGTCCGTCGCGATATCTCTATTGTCCTCGCTGCCTCAACTGGTTGTTCACCCGACCTGCGGGCTTCGACGCCTTCATCATGGTGCGGGCGATGATGTTGGATGAGGTTGGAGACTTTTCGCCGTTCGTCGAGACAATGACCCGCGAAAAACTACCCTGGGCGAACGCGCCCGCTGTTCTGAGTTTTTCTGGGTTTCCGAGCCCTGACGATTTCGGGGATGTGCTTCGAGCGTTCGCCGAACGTCAATGCTCACCGGCGCGCCTGTAGGGCGTCTCCATGTCCTCGGAACGCGCTGTAGCGCTCAGCGCCATTGCCCCGAGACTGACGACGCGCTAAGCGCTCCGCTCCCTTTCCAGCTCGACAGATCGCAGTTCCATGTCCGACACGCCTCCAGACCGCCTCTCCGTCAATCCGAACAGCCCCTATTACGACGAGGCGCTGCTGTCGCGG
>CAIUZX010000475.1 GCA_903903715.1 uncultured Caulobacterales bacterium | reverse complement strand
TGTTCGATCCGGACTATCATGTGATCCGCGGGGCGACCGGGGGCCATGTCGGCCGGGCCGGACGCTACCGCGTCGATCATCGCTTCCGATGTGGCCAAGGATCCCGGCTTCATCGCCTATGAGCGCCTGACGGACCGGGTGCAGGTCAGCACTGGCGGGGCAAAGGCTGCGGAGACCGGGCATTGGGTCGGGCGCTGGAAGGAAGCCGACGGGGAGATGCGGCTGACGGGGGTCTATCTGGCCATGTGGATCCAGACGGACGGCCGTTGGACCGTGAAGTCAGAAGCCTATGTGGCGCTGGCCTGCACCGGCAGCGTGGAATGCCGCCGGTTTACGGGGCTGCTCTAGCGATCTGCTGTCAATGTGGGGGCGGGCCTCAACCGGGCTGCCGCCAGAGCAAAAATGTGCCTTGAGGTATATGGTTAACACTTCAGGCTTGTGTCAATCTCCCTGAATTCATTCCAGGGGCCGTTGTGATGCGTATCCAAAAGGGCGGGGTAGCTATTCGGGGAGCGGACGTGCGAGGGGCGACCGCAGCCCTTTGGGGGGGCGTCGCCGGGGCGATGGCCGTTGCCGCCATTTCCGCCGCTCCGGCCGTCGCCGCGACAACCAGCGCCAGCGTCTCCGCTATTGCTGGAACCAACCTTGGCAGTCCTAGCCACTTGGATAATCATTCAATCTCAAACCCCACTCAGAGTGTTTTGACGGCCAGCAGCAGTTCGGCTGGCGCCGGCGATGCAGCCTCGGCCAGCGCCTATGCCTTCGCGGCGCCGGGTCACCTCGCCGTGTCGTCTGCCAGCACGGCCAGCGTCACGGCCGTCTTGGTCGATTCACTGGGCAATCTCTCGTCGAGGTTGGATGGCGGGTCCGGGCAGTCTGAGGCCACGGCGGTGTGGTCTGATAACCTGCATGTTTCAGCGCTCAATTATCATGGCGGTGGATACATCACGGCGCGGTTGTTGCTGAACGGCTCGAACTCGGCGACGACCATTCTGGCCTCTACGATCAACATGAGCGGACCCAACGGTTCGAGCGCCTATTTTCAGAACTCCGCTTCCGCGGCGCTGACCGTCATTGCAACGGGTATCAGCGCGTCCAGTTTCGATGCGGCCTGTTCAACGGTCGGTCTTGGATCTCGGATCGCCTGTGCGCGACTGGACACCAATTATCCGGGCAGCCCGACGGCGAACTATGGCCTGGGATCCGTCCACAACCTGGACCTGCGTATCCAGCTCGATACCCGCGGCAGCGCCAGCGTGACCTATGAACTGGTGGCGGACAGCACTGCCGCAGCCTATGGCTCATATTACCGGCAAAGCGGCAGCGCAGGCGGGTCGGGCATTGTGGACGTGGCCCATACCCTTCTGTGGGGCGGCGTGACCGGTCTGTATGACTCCTCCGGCAACCCGATCAGCGGCGCGACCATCACCTCGGACAGCGGTTTCAACTACCTGAATTCCGCCGCGCCGGAACCGGGGGTATGGGCGATGATGATGGCGAGTATAGCCGGGATCGGGATGACCCTTCGCCGTCGCAAAGCCGCCCTGCGCAGCTAGATCCGGTCGCCGCGGCCCATGGGGTCGGGCAGGGGAGCGCCGTCCTCGACAAATTCCAGGGACACCGAATTAATGCAGTAGCGTAGGCGGGTCTGGGGCGGGCCGTCGGGGAAGACGTGACCCTGGTGGCTGTCGCAGCGGGCGCAGCGGGTCTCGGTGCGGACCATGCCATAGCTGCGATCAACAATGCCCACCACATGGTCCGGGTCGGCAGGCTCGAAGAAGGAGGGCCAGCCGGTACCGCTCTCGAATTTGGTGCGAGCGTGGAACAACGGCAAACCGCACAGGCGACAACAATAGACCCCGTTGGTCTTGTTGTTCAGCAAGCCGCCGCAGAAGGGCGCTTCTGTGCCATGATGCAACAATACCTCCGCTTCTTCACGGGACAGGTTGGCTTCCAGCGCCGGGCGCTCTGCATCTGAGGGGGGCGTGAGGTCGAATCCCGAGGCGGAACGGCTGGGGCGGGTCATGGAACAGGTCTCCGGCGAATACACGGAACAGATAGTGTATTTTCCCGTCTGGAACAGGTCCGGCTATGACGTAACGGCAAGAGTTCCAGCGTTGTCATAAGATAAAAATGAGGCGCAAGGACAATTGTGGCGCCGGTTTTTGCAGATGATGTTGTGCCTGCGCCAAAATTGCGCATTAGGTTCCCGAGCGAGGCCCTCCCATCGCCTCGCGCAGACAGAAGTGAGATTGCGCGCGTGACTGCAACCACCTTGACCCGTGGGCTGGAAAACGCCCCTACCAAGCACAAGCGTCTGATCGCCTGGGTCGCTGAAGTGGCGGCGCTGACCGAGCCGGACAACATCTATTGGTGTGACGGGTCGCAGGATGAATGGGAGCGGCTGACCTCCGAACTGGTGGCCAGTGGCACCCTCAAGCGCCTGAATCCGGACAAGCGCCCCAATAGCTTCTACGCCGCCTCCGACCCTCGGGACGTCGCGCGGGTGGAAAGCCGCACCTTCATTTGTTCTGAGACCGAGATTGACGCCGGTCCGACCAACAACTGGGTCGCACCCGCTGAGATGCGCGGCACCCTGAAAGGCCTGTTCCGCGGCGCCATGCGTGGCCGCACCCTTTATGTCATCCCGTTCTGCATGGGCCCCATTGGCTCAAAGATCTCCGCCCTGGGCGTCGAGATCACCGACAGCGCCTATGTGGCGATCTCGATGCGGGTCATGACCCGGATGGGCAAGGCGGCGCTGGACGCCATGGGCGACGACGGCTTCTTCGTCCCCGCCGTCCACACCCTGGGCGCGCCGCTGTCCCCGGGCCAGCCGGATGTGGCCTGGCCGTGCAACGAAGAGAAATACATCGTCCATTTCCCCGAGAGCCGGGAGATCTGGTCCTATGGCTCCGGCTATGGCGGCAACGCCCTGCTGGGCAAGAAGTGCTACGCCCTGCGCATCGCCTCGGTCATGGCCCGGGATGAGGGCTGGCTGGCCGAGCACATGCTGATCCTCAAGCTGACCTCGCCGGAAGGCGTGGTGAAGTATGTGGCGGCGGCCTTCCCCTCGGCCTGTGGCAAGACCAACATGGCCATGCTCCAGCCCACCCTGCCGGGCTGGAAGGCGGAGACCATCGGCGACGACATCTGCTGGATGCGCTTCGGCGACGACGGCCGCCTCTATGCGATCAATCCGGAAGCGGGCTTCTTCGGCGTCGCGCCGGGGACAGGAGAGCGGACCAACAAGAACGCCATCGACGCCCTGCACTCAAACTGCGTCTTTACGAACGTGGCCCTCACCGAAGACGGCGACGTCTGGTGGGAAGGCCTGACCGACACGCCCCCCGCCCGACTGACCGACTGGCGCGGTCGGGAGTGGACCCCCGCCTCGAGCGACCCGGCGGCGCACCCCAATTCCCGCTTCACCGTGCCGGCGGGCCAGTGCCCGATTATCGCGCCGGAGTGGGAAGATCCGCAAGGCGTGCCGATCTCGGCGATCCTGTTCGGCGGGCGCCGCGCGTCGGCGGTGCCGCTGGTGACCGAAGCCTTTGACTGGGAGCATGGGGTGTTCCTCGCCTCCAACGTCGCCTCCGAAGGCACGGCGGCGGCGGAGAACAAGGTGGGCGAGCTGCGCCGCGACCCGTTCGCGATGCTGCCCTTCTGCGGCTACAACATGGGCGACTACTATGCGCACTGGCTGAAGATCGGCCGCGACCGCGATCCGTCCAAGCTGCCGCGCATCTACTTCGTCAACTGGTTCCGCAAGGACGAGCGGGGCAAGTTCATCTGGCCGGGCTTTGGCGAAAACAGCCGCGTGCTGAAGTGGATCGTCGATCGCATCGAGGGGCTCGTTCCCGCCAAGGACACCGCCATCGGCCGTCTGCCCGCCGACGGATCGCTGGACATGTCCGGCCTCGACCTGACTCCGGATCAGATCCGCACGCTCTTGTCGGTGGACCATGAGGTCTGGCGCGAAGAGGCGGCGACGATCCCGGCGGCCTATGAGCGTTTCGGTGATCGTCTGCCCGAAGCCCTGTGGCGTCAGTACAACGCGCTCGTGTCCCGTCTCGGCTGACGCATATCGTCAACATATTGAACAAGATTTCGTCCACTAGGCCTGCTAACCGACTCATCGGAAAGTTTCAGGCGACGCATTGTCCTGGTCGTCGCGTGCGACGCGCCGCCTGGATCGGCTAACGGAGATTGATCGCGATGTCTTTGAACTGGACCCTTCGTGCGGGCGCGGCGGCCATCGTCCTGGCGACGGCGGTGTCGGCCTACGCCCTCGACGCCGCTTCGGTTGAAAAGGCCCGTAGCGACTATTTCCATTCGCTGGGCAAGGCCATGAAGGGCGCCGGCGACGAGCTGAAGAAGCCGGAACCCTCGATGGCCGACGTAAAGGCCTTCGCCGCCACGCTGGACAAGCTGGCGCCGGAGCTCGCCACCCACTTCCCGGCGGGCAGCGGACCTGACGCGGGCATCAAGACCGAAGCCAAGGCGGACATCTGGTCGCGCCCGGCGGATTTCAAGAAGGCGGTCGACGCCTTCACCACGGCGGCGCACGCCTATAACGCCGCCGCGCAGACCGGCGATGCGGGCGCGACCCGCACGGCGCGGATGGCTCTGGGCAAGACCTGCGGCGGCTGCCACGACAGCTTCCGCAACGAAGAGCATCACAACCACTGATGAACGCTTCGACGACGCGCCTCAAGATCTGGGACCTGCCGACACGCCTGTTCCACTGGGTCTTGGTCGTGCTGGTCGGTCTCGCCTGGTGGAGCGTGTCGGTCCACAATCTGACGCTTCACCGGATCTGCGGCTCCCTGGTCGCGGGGCTGCTCGCCTTTCGGCTGTGGTGGGGCCTGTTCGGCGGATCGACGGCGAGGTTTGCTGCGTTTCTAAAGGGACCCGGCGCGGTCCTGTCCTACGCCAGGGGCCTGTTCGGCCATGCCGAGCCCGCCGCCGGGCACAATCCCATGGGGGGGTGGAGCGTCGCTGCGCTCCTGTCCCTGCTCATCGCCATTGTCGGCTTTGGCCTGTTCGCCGTGGATGTGGACGGGCTGGAGTCCGGTCCCTTTTCCAATCTGGTGAGCTTTGAGGTGGGGCGGACCGCCTCACATCTCCACGACCTGATGTTCGACGGGCTGAAACTCCTGGTCCTCGTCCACCTCGCGGCGATCCTGTTCTACGCCGTGGTGAAGCGTGAAGGCCTGGTGCGGGCGATGGTGGATGGCAAGAAGCCCTTGCCGGAAACGGCGACTCCGCTGGCCCCGGCCCGAATCTGGGCGCTGATTGTCGGGCTGGTCATCGGCGCCGGGGTCGCGGCGGTGTTGATCCGCCTGTCCAACTGAACGTCTATTCCGCAGCAAACGCGAGGTGCATGGCCGCCGTGGCGCCGCTGACGTGTTTCTCCACCGCGCTGCGGGACTGGCCCGTGCGAGCGGCGACCTCGGACTGGCTCAACCCCTCCAGCCTGTGAAGTCTGAAGGCTTCCCGACGTTTGGGCGGCATCGCCGCGAGCTGGGCTTCGAGCCGTTCCGCCTTTTGCCGCACCGCCAGCGCGGCCTCGGGGTCCGGCGTCGCGCACACGCTTTCACCGTAGAGGCGGTCGCTGCAGGTGTCCTGCCAGGCCTTGTCGCGCCGCGCCGAGCGGGAGTCCCCGCGCAGGCGGTCGAGCCAGAGGTTGCGGCCGATCTGGTACAGGTAGGCGATCGGCTGCTCGATGCGGCGAAGTTCTGCTGTGGTCAAGGCGACCAGTCGCAGGGCGATGTCCTGCACCAGATCTTCCGCCATCTCCCGACATCTTGTTTTCGCCATGAACAGCTTCAGTAAAGATCGGCGTTCGTTCAGATAATGATGCATCATCTGAGATATTGAATGGATCATCGGTTCGGGCATGGGTCTGTATCCACCTCTTCTTGACGTGAATATGTTCCGCCTCACACGATCTATTCAAGCTGGATTTTGAGCGACTTGGTAAGCGAAGAATGAACAGATTTCATGGAATTTAACAAGTAAGATGAATAATCGATTTAGGACGCGGTCACGGCGACGGACGCCTCCGCTTTCACGGCGCAGTTTCCATAGTCATTCCAAGGGGTTGCCGGCGTCTTGTCGCGACGCCGCGCAAAGCGACTGTTCAAGTGGCGCGAGGTTTCGTCAACCCTGAGCCGGAAATGTTCAGCTCAAAATGACAGCCCAAAATGGGCTGAAGGGTCGATGTTGGGGGTCAGAGCGGCCGTTTCAGCGGGACCGGCGCCTGTTTCCAACCGCCGCCGAGGGCGCGGAACAGCGCCACTTCGGCTTCCCCGAGCCTCTGATCCTCGGCCGCCAGATCCGCTTCACCGGCGCGCAGGCTGCGCTCGGCGTCGATCAGATCCAGGAAGCTGGCGGCGCCTTGATCATAGCGGGCCTTGGCGAGGCGGGCGGCGGTGTCGAGCTCGTCCCGCGCGGCGGAGAGGGACGCCTGCCTCTGACGCTCGCTGTCCAGGGTGGCGAGCGCGGTCTCCACGTCCTTCAGCGCCGTCAGCACGACGCCGTCGAGGCGGGCCAGCGACGCGCGCGCCTGGGCGTTGGACTGGGCGACCAGCGCCCGCGCGGCGAGGACATTGGGCGCGGTCCAGGAGAGGGCCGGGCCGACGCTGAACGTGGTTCCGGAATAGGTCGCCGCCTTGTCCGGCGTCGCGCCGCCGATACCGAGCTGGCCGCCGAGGGTGAGGGTCGGGAAGAGGGACGCCGTGGCGACACCGATCCGGGCGGTGTCGGCGGCGAGTTGCCGCTCCGCTGCGCGCACATCGGGGCGCCGCCGGAGGAGCCCTGCGCCGTCGCCGACAGGGGCTACGGTGGCCAGTCTCAAGGGCTTGCGGCAGGCCTCGACCGCCGGCTGCGCCGTTTCGGGCGCCTGTCCGGTCAGGACAGCGAGGCTGAACAGGGCCGCGGCGCGCTGGGCGCGCAGGGCGGGGGTCGCCGCGTCCGCCTGGGCGGCGAGGGCCCGGGCTCTGGCCACATCGAAGTCCGACGCGGCGCCGAGCCTGCGGCGATCTTCTGTAATATCCGCCGTCTGGCGGGCGAGCTTGCGCGCCGTGTCCGCCGCATCGACCGCCGCGCCCAGGGCGCAGACATCGACATAGGCTCTCGTCGTGTCCGCCGCCACGGCCACGCGCGCGAGATCAAGCGCGGCCTTCGCGACGTCAGAGTCGGCCCGTGCGGCTTCGACTCCCCGACGTAGACGGCCGAACAGGTCGAGCTCATAGCTCGCGGCGAAGGTCGCAGAGTCCGTGGGACTGGCCTTGGCCTTGGTTCCCTTGAGCGCCGCGAAGGCGTTGGCGGTGGCGCTGCGCCCCTCGACCGCGCTGGCGGTGACTGTGGTTGTGGGGGAATAGAGGCCAACGCGAGCGCCGCCAAGGACCGCACGGGCGCGGGAGAGATTGGCGCTGGCGACGCGGAGGTCGGTGTTGGCGTAAAGGGCCTTGGCGATCAGCCCGTCGAGAACCGGATCCTGATAGAGCCGCCACCAGTCGTCGACCGGCTCTCCCGCCGCTGCAACGGCGGGTGTCGCTGCGGCGAAGCGTTCCGGTGCGGGCTCTTGAGCCAGGGGCGCGTGATAGTTTGGCCCTACCGCGCAGGCGGACAGACAGGCGAGGGACGCGGACAGGCTGGCGGCGAAGCGGCGCATCAGATCTCGGCTCCCGGATCCTGGACCGACATGGTCTTGCGCAGCTTGGGCTGCGGCAGCCGGTCCGACAGGGCGCGACAGAGGACGTAGAAGAGCGGCGTGAAGACGAGGCCGAAGACGGTCACGCCCAGCATGCCGAAGAAGACGGCGATGCCCAGCGCCTGCCTCATCTCCGCCCCAGCGCCGGACGCGAAGGCCAGCGGCGCGACGCCGAGGATGAAGGCCAGCGACGTCATCAGGATCGGGCGCAGGCGGGTCCGCGCCGCCTCCACCGCCGCCGCCCAGCGGTCAAGGCCGCGTTCGGTCTCCGCCTGACGGGCGAACTCGACGATGAGGATGGCGTTCTTGGCGGCGAGGCCGATGAGCACCACGAGGCCGACCTGGGTCAGGATGTTGTTGTCCTTGCCCATCAGATTGACGCCCGCGATCGCCGCCAGCATGCACATCGGTACGATCAGGATCACCGCCAGCGGCAGGGTGACGCTCTCATAAAGGGCGGTGAGGACGAGGAACACGAACACGACCGCGAGGCCGAAGACGAGGCCCCCGGTGTTGCCCGCAAGCTTCTGCTGGAAGGCGAGCTCGGTCCACTCATAGGTGAAGCCGGCGGGCAGCACCCGCTGGGCGGTCTCCTCCATGGCGGCGAGGGCCTCGCCGGTGGAGTGGCCGGGGGCGGTGTCGCCTTGCACTTCCGCGCCGGGGAAGAGGTTGTAGCGCAGGACGCGGTAGGGACCCGTGGTGTGCTTCAGCGTGACCATGGAGCCGAGCGGCGTCATCGTCCCGCTGGCGGACCTTGTCTGCAGGCCGCCGATGTCGGCGCCGTCGCTTCGCGAGGCGTAGTCGGCCTGCGCCACGACTTGATAGGATTTGCCGAACAGGTTGAATGTATTGATGAAGCTGGAGCCCAGATAGGTCTGGAGCGTGGAGAAGACGGACTGGGTGGAGACCCCCAGCGATTCCGCCTTGTCCCGGTCGACGTCGGCGAAGAGGCGTGGGGTCCTCGTGTTGAAGGTGGTGAAGGCCTGGCTGATCGCCGGCTGTTTCTTGGCTTCCTCCGCCAGCGTATTGGCGACCTTTTCCAGAGCCTGCGGACCTGCGCCCGCCTGATCCTGGATGACCATCTTGAAGCCGCCTGCCGAGCCGATGCCGCGGACCGGGGCGGGGGGCAGCACCCGCACGTCGGCCCCGACCACCGGCGCGACGGACTTCTTCAGCGCGGCCAGAATGCTGTCGGCGGTGCGATGATCGTGGCTGCGCTTATCGAAGTCGTCGAGGATGACGTACATCTGCGCGGCGTTGGACACATTGGCCTGGGTGACCGGATCGGTGCCGGCGTAGATCGACGCCGCCTTGACCCCCGGGGTCCTCAGGATCCGGGCGGCGATATCCCGTGTGATCGCGTCGGTCCGTGCGAGGCTGGCGCCCTGCGGCAACTGCACGGCGACGAGGTAGTTCCCCTGGTCCTGAATGGGAATGAAGCCTTGCGGCGTCGCCAGCATGCCCCAGACGGTCAGGGCGAGCAGAATGGCGTAAAGGGGCAGCATCAGCACGGAGGCGCGCACCGTCCCCTTGGTGAGCCTACCATAGGCGTCGCTCAAGCGGTCGAAGTTTCGGTTGAAGAGGCGGGTGTAAGCTTCGCCCAGCCGGCCCATGCCGCCTGTCGGCGGCGTGTGGGTGTGCGGCTTCATGATGAGGGCCGCCAGCGTCGGGGACAGGGTGAGGGACAGGATCAGCGAAATCACCGTCGCGGCGGCGATGGTCAGGGCGAACTGGCGGTAGAACTGGCCGGAGATGCCCGACAGGAACGCCGTCGGCACGAACACGGCGATGAGGACCATGGCGATCGCGATCAGAGCGCCGCCCACCTCGTCCATGGTCACGTGCGCGGCGTCGCGGGGGGAGGCCCCGGCGCGCAGCAGACGCTCCACATTCTCCACCACCACGATGGCGTCATCGACCACGATGCCGATGGCCAGCACCAGACCGAACAGGGAGAGGTTGTTCAGGGAAAAGCCGAAGGCCGCCATGACCGCGCAGGCGCCGATCAGGGAGATCGGGATGGCGAGAATCGGGATGATCGCCGCCCGCCAGCTCTGCAGGAACATCAGGATGACGAGGACCACGAGGCCGACGGCGATCATCAGCGTCTTCTTCACCTCGTCGATGGAGGCGCTGACATATTCGGTGGGGTTGTAGATGATCTTGTAGTCGAGGCCGGGGGGGAAGTCCTTCTTCAGCTCGACCATCGTCTGCTTGATCGCGTCCGCCGTGGCGACGGCGTTGGCGCCGGGCTGGGCCTGGATGCCTTGCGCGGCGGCGGGAAAGCCGGACATGTAGGCGTTGACCGTATAGTCCTGCGCCGCCAGCTCGACCCGCGCCACATCCCGCACACGGGTCAACGCGCCCTCGGGGCTGCGCTTGATGATGATGTCGGCGAACTCGTCCGGCTTGTTCAGGCGGCCGCGGGAGTCGATGTTCATCTGGAAGGCGCCCGGCGTCCCGACATAGGGCGCAGCGCCGATCTGTCCCGCGCCGGTCTGCAGATTGTGCGACTTGAGCGCGGCGACGATCTCGTCTGTGGTCAGGTTGCGGGCTGCGGCCTTGTCCGGGTCGATCCAGATGCGCATGGCGTAGTCGCGGGAGGCGCGGCTGCCGATGTCGCCGACCCCCGGAATGCGCAGGATCCGGTCGCGGATGTGCAGGCCGGCGTAGTTGGAGATATACTGCTGATCGAGGGTGCCGTCCGGCGAATAGAGGTGAACGGCGAGCAGCGGGTCGGGCGTCGACTTGCGCACGATCACGCCGACCTGGCGCACCGTGTCCGGCAGCTGCGGCGTGGCGGCGGCGACGCGGTTTTCGACGAGCTGCTGCGATTTGTCGAGGTCGACCCCCAGGCGGAAGGTGACCGTGATCGTCAGGCGCCCGTCGCCGGTCGCGCTGGACGAGATATAGTCCATGTTGTCGACGCCGTTGATCTGGCTCTCGATCGGGCCTGCGACCGCGTCGGCGATCAGCTCCGCAGAGGCGCCGGGATAGCTCGTCGTCACGGTGATGGTCGGCGGGACGATCTGCGGGTACTGCGCGACAGGCAGGCCGGGATAGGCGATGGCGCCGATCAGCGTGATCAGCACCGCTATGACCACCGCGAAGGCCGGTCGCTCGATGAAGAAGTGGGAGAGCCTCATCTGCGCGCCGTCAACGCGCGGCGCTGGCGCTGGTCGCCGAGCGCGGCGAGGCGATATCCAGGGGCGGCGACGCCTTGGCGGGGGGCTGCGCGGCGAGGTCCTCGATCTTGCCCGGCGTCGGCTTGACCTTGCGGCCCGGCTTGGCGCGCTGCACGCCGTCGATCACGACCCGATCACTCGGCATGAGGCCGGAGCGGATCACCCGCAGCCCGTTCACAAGCGGCCCGGTGTCCACGATCTTCTGGGTAATCATGTCATGAGCATCGACGACATAGACGACCTGTCGGGTCTGGTCGGTGACAATGGCCTGATCGGGCACCAGCATGCCCTTGTACGCCCCGGAGCCCAGAAGACGCAGATGACCGAACAGGCCGGGGGTCAGGAAATTGTCCGGATTATCCACGACGGCCCGGCCGCGGATCGTTCCCGATCCGGTGTCGATGGCGTTGTCGACGAAATCCATATGGCCCTTCCAATGGAAGTCCGGCTCATCCTGCAGCCGGATCTCCACCGGGTTCGGCGAGCGGCGGGAGGAGGGGCGGGAGCCGTTCTCGTTGGCGCGCTGGTACTTGAGGTAAACGCTCTCAGCCCCTGTAAAGACAAAACGAATGGGGTCGAGGCTGACAATGCTCGTCAGGATCGTCTGGTCGGCGTTCACGAGATTGCCCGCGGCGACCTTGCGGTCGGAGATCCGGCCGGAGATGGGCGCCGTGACCTTGGTAAAGTCGAGATTTAGCCGCGCCGACCGCTCCGCCGCCTTCGCCGCTGCGAGGTCGGCCGTCGCCTGATCCGCCGCCGCCTTGCGGGCCGTCAGATCCTGCTGGCTGAGCGCCTTGGCGGCGAACAGCCCTTCTGCGCGGACCGCTTCGGTGTGCGCTGTCTGCGACGCCGCTTGCGCCCGCGTCACCTGAGCCGCTGCGAGATCTAAGGCGGCCTGATAGGGCCGGGGATCGATTTCGAAGAGCAGCTGGCCCTTGTGGACGAAGTCGCCGTCCCGGAAGGTCACATTCTGCAGGTAGCCGCTGACGCGCGGCCGGACGCTGACCGTGTCGACCGCCTCGAAGTGCCCGACATAGTCGTCCCAGTCGACGATCGACTTCACCAACGGGGTTGCGACCGACACGACCGGCGGCGGAGGGACGGGGGTGGGCTTTTTTCCGCCACACGCCGCCAAGGCCAGGGCCAGCGAAACCACCATCGCAGACCGCCGCAGGGAACTCTCAGTGTCAAACATCACGACCGGCCGCCCCGAGCGCTAAGGGCGCGCTCACTGATTCAGTCACATCTTTCGAGCTATTTGCGACATGTGAAGGCCCGGCGCCAGTCCCCGCGCGCCACACCCGCTGATCTTCGCTCCGTTCGCGGGCGTTTTTGGCGTCAATGTGCGGTCGGTGCGGTCCAGCCGCCGCCGAGCGCCCTAAAACTCGCCACCGCCGCGCGGGACGTTTCCTGCCGCACATCGATCGCGGCGCCCTCTGCGGAAAGGGCCTGCGCCTCGGCGAGCAGAGCATCGATCCGGGACGCGGCCCCCGCGCGATAGGCCTGATCCACGGACCCTTGCGTCCTGCGGCCGGCGTCGAGGGCGACGTCCAGCGCGCGGAGCTGGTCTTCCCGCTTGACCAGAGAGGTCATGGCGTCCTCGGACTCGGCCAGCGCCTCCAGCACCGCTTCCTTCCAGTTGGCGAGGGCCTCGGCCCGCCGGCCGCGCGCCGCCTTGATCTGCGCATCCGTCAGGCCGAAGTTGAACACCCGCCAGTTCGCCCCTGCCGCGCCCTGCAACAGCTGGGCGCCGCCGCTCGACAGGCGGGACG
>CAIUZX010000474.1 GCA_903903715.1 uncultured Caulobacterales bacterium | reverse complement strand
GAAGGAAGACCAGCTCGACGAGATCTTCGCCGCGGCGGACCTCACCCTCGAGGCCGACACCATGAAGAAGATCGACGCGGTGTCGAAGGAGATCCTCTACCCGATGGGCTAGGTCGCAGCGTTGCGGAAAAGTGGTTCCCGGTTTTCCGTAAACAACGATGCGAAAAATCTACTGCTCCTGCGGCGACTTGATCAGTCGCCGCAGAACCGCCCTGACGACGAGCCCAAAGGCCAGCATGCCGAAGCTCAAGGCGCAGCCGATCCAGCCGACGTAAAGCACGCTGGAGACGAACACGGTCGCTGAGCCGATAGCGAACAGGGCCGGAGTCAGGGGAAAGAACGGCGTATGATACGGCCGCTCCACATCCGGCCGCGTGCGCCGAAGCCAGATCAGCGCGACGCCGGTCAGGGTCAGAAACAGCCAGAACACCGGCGACAGATAGTCGACCATGGCGGCGAACCCGCGCTGGGTGAAGGCGCCCCATCCGACCAGCAACAGGGAGACGGCCGTCTGCGCCAGGATCGCCGTGCGCGGCACGCCGCGGCTTAAATCCCAGTCCGCCAGCCGCTGCAGCGACGGCTCGTCCGACGAGGCGGCATAGAGGGTGCGCCCGCCGACGATGACGAGGGCGTTCAACACGGCCAGCGCCGCCGAGCAGACGAACACCACCATCACCGTCTGGCCCACCGGTCCGAAGGCTAGACGCATCAGGTCCGCCGCTGGCGCGCTGGACTTCGCAAGCCCTTCGACCCCTAAGCCGCGCAGGTAGGCCCAGTTGGCGAGGAGGTAGAGCAAGGTCACCACGCTCATGCCGCCCACCATGGCGAAGGTCATGTCCCTTGGCCCCTTGACCTCGGAGGACAGGGTCGCGGAGTCGTTGAAGCCGCCATAGGCGAGCATGATGAAGACCATCCCCGCGCCGAAGCCGCCAACCTTCACCGCGGGCGCGCCCATCATCGAGGTCAGCGGCGGCGCGCCCTTGTGCATCAAAAAGAGCGCCGCGCCGCCGAGGGACAACAGCGCAAGGATGTCGAGGGCGACGAGCAGGAACTGCCCCCCCGCCCCGAACTTGAGCCCTCTGAGATTGACGAGGGTCAAGACAATGATCGCCAGCGCCGCAACGCCGGACTTGCCGAGCTCGGTCAGAGGCGTGATCTCCGCCAGATAGTCCGCGGCGACGAAGGCCAGTAGCGCGCCGGAGGCCGTGAAGATCACCGAAAACCGCGACCAGGCGAAGAGATAGGCGACGTCCGCGCCGAAGGCCTCCTTCAGAAAGCGATAGTCGCCGCCCTGATGCGGAAAGCTCGTGGCGAGCTCGGCATAGGTCATCGCGCCCGCAAGCGCGAACAGCCCGCCGATGGTCCAGGCCACGAGGAGCGCCGGTCCCGATCCCAGCATCTGCGCGACCCCGGAGGCGGAACGGAAAATACCCGCCCCCACCACCATCCCCACCACGACCGTGGACGCCTGCAACGGTCCGAGGATCCGCCGGGGCGTCGGCCTTTGGCCCGCCGTCTCCGCCGTCATTGAGAGCGTCCCCGGCCCGCGATCGGCCAGATGTCGCGCAGCACATCCCCCTGCACCACGTGATACGCCTCATAGAGATTGACCGTCGGGTCGCAGTGCGGTGCAACCAGCGTGACGAGATCGCCAAGCTGCGGCGCGGGCTCCGCGTCCTTGTAGATCACCGCACCGTGTTCATCCCCCATGAACCGGTACTGGGCGCCCTTGGGCGCGCCGGAGAGGATGGGCGGCGCGCCAGCCTCGGTGGCGAAGGCCTTCAGCCCAGCGTCGATGGTGACGAGGCCCGGGGTATTCGCGCTGATCACGCGGGCGTCGATCATGAGGGCCGTCTCGAACAGCGCCGCGCCGCCTTCCGCCGCCAGCGCGCACTCGCCGTACTGGCGGTCCATGAAGATGTAGGAGCCGACCTGCAGCTCGGTAAACAGGCCCAGTTCGACATCAATGCGGTGCGTGCCGGTCCCGCCGCCTGTGACCATGGAAACCTCCGCGCCCGCCTCTTTCAGCGCGGCGATTACCCGTCTGGCCTGTTCGGCAAGCTCTACAATCGCCTGTCGCCGATCCTCGAAGGCGGGGATGTGCTGTTGCGCGCCGCAATAGAACTGTACGCCCTTGAAGCGCAGGGCCGCCGAACCCGCGATCTCCCGCCACAACGCCTCGGCCGCCTCCGACGACGTGACGCCGGTGCGGTGCAGGCCGGGGTCGATGTCGATGAGCACGTCCAGCGTCTGACCTGCAACCTCCGCCGCCGCCTGCAGGGCGCGGGCGTTGACGGGGTGGTCGACCACGACCATGAGACCTTCCGCCTTCGCATTGAGATCAACGAGCCGCGCGATGGCGGGGACGGACACCACCGGCGAGGTGATGAGCAGGCCCTTCGTCACCCCGGCCTCGGCCAGAGCCTCCGCCTCACCCAGCTTGGCGCAGCACTGGCCCACCGCGCCCGCCCGAATCTGAAGGCGCGCGATGTCGGGGCATTTGTGCGTCTTGGAATGAGGCCGCAGCGCCAAGCCCGCCGTCTCTGCAAACGCGGCCATGGCGGCGATATTGCTGTTCAGCGCATCAAGATCGAGAATCAGGACCGGCGTGTTCAGCGCCGCACGCCCGCCCTGTTGGTCCATTAAACGCCTGTGAATGTGCTCTATCCGCACGCCTGCCCCCAAAATCGACCGTGACACGGCGTTTCGAGGTTAACGCGCGGCGCGGAATTCGACGAATCCCATCGCATCCGCCGTCAGAATTCGGTTATAGTGCATTAACCAATTGTGCGAGCGCATCCATGCCTGGAATTATTGAGACCCTCGGGGCGATGGCCGGCACCGATCTCGGCAAGGCGATCAATCTGGCCCATACGACCTTTCAGGATCGAATGGGGGAGCACAACCACTTCGGCCGCGCCCTTCTCGAGACCATCGCCAAGGTCGCGCGCGAGCACCCCAATCTCATGGGCATTGGCGCAGCGCTGCTGGTCGAGGCCATCATCCTGGCGGACAAGCGCCATCACGAACTGCATCCCGCAGGCGCCGCTCAGCCGCACGCCGGCGGGGGCGGCCTCCCGCATGTGAGTCTGCCGCACGTCGGCGTGCCTCACGTGGGCCTGCCGCACATCTCCGCCCCGCATGTGGAATTGCCGCATGTGCAGGTCCCCAGCCTGCACCTTGACCACATCAAGCCCGGCAAGGTGGCTCTTGAAGTCCTGGGCGGCCTGATCCTGGTGAAATTCGCCGCCTTCGGCGCCCGCATGTTCCGTCGTCGCCATGCGCAGGAGGTGTGGTTCGCCCCGGCGGCGAAGATCCACCTCATCAGCGGCACGCTGGCGGCCTACTACATTTCCAAGTCGATCTCATCGCCGAAGGTCAGCGCCTGGCGCAACGCCGCAGCCGCCCTGTTCGCGACGGACGCCCTCAAGCCGGTGCTGAAGGCGCCCAAGCGCCCCAGGGGCGCGGCGGCGACGCCGGTCTTGGCCGTGTCGGCGCCGATTGCGGCTGCGCCCATCGCACCTGCGCCGCCTCCGCCTCCGGCCTCAACGCCAGAGCCTGCGCCCACCGAAGCGCCCCCGTCCGGCGCAGGACCGACCCTGGCGATCACGCCTCCCAGCCACGCTCCGGCCTCCGTCGCCGCCGAAGCACGCGCGGCGCTGAGCGAATCCGGAGAGCGGCTGCGCGCGCCGCCGCCGCCGACCGACGGCCCCGCCTTCTGGACCCCGCCGCCGAGGCCCAGAGACTTGCCGACG
>CAIUZX010000473.1 GCA_903903715.1 uncultured Caulobacterales bacterium | reverse complement strand
GGTCCTCGCAGATCTCGACATGGAAGGTGAAGGGCAAGGTCCCGTCGCTGCGGAACAGAAGGTCGGTTCCGAAGGGGACAATGCGGTCGCAGATGGCGATCTCGCCGGAAGTGTCCTTGCCGCTGGTGAACCAACGCGGTTCGTAGAACTCGCGGTAGTTGGGCAGGAAGACCTTGGGCGTCACGCCCGCGATGCGGCCCGCGTGGATGACCACGCCGCAGTTGTAGAGCCGTCCCCGGCGGCGCAGGGGCGCGCCAACGACGAACGCGCAATGCACTTCACGGCTCGCCTGAGCCAGCTCGTCCAGCGCCGTCTCCACCGCGTCCAGCAGCACTGTCTGATGGTGCAGATCGTCGATGGCGTAGGCGCTGACGCAGAGTTCGGGGAAGACGAGAAGGCTTGCGCCCTCTGCATCCGCGCGGCGCACGAGCTCTAGCACCGCCTGCGCGTTGAAGGCGGGATCGGCGGGGCGCACCTTGGGCGTGCAGACCCCAAGCCGCACGAAGCCGTGGGCGAAGGGCGAGTGGAACGGCGGCGTGTCGAGCTCAGTCATTGGGCCGACTATAGCACGAGGGTCGCAATTGGTCGTTAAGGCGCCGTGGCGAACAAATCGTCATTTCAAATAAGGGAAATTTGCATTACTTTCTTGGGGCTCGCCCAAGCCTAAGGCGCAGTCGGAGAGGCCGCCATGACGATTTTGACTGTGACCGCCAGGGGCCAGGTGACCTTCCGGAAGGATCTGCTCCAGCACCTCGGCATTGAGCCGGGCGGGAAAATCGAAATCGACAAGCTGCCAGACGGACGGATCACCCTAAGAGCGGCCCAACCTGCAGGGTCCATCGACGGGTTTCTGGGCGCGCTGGCGGGAAAGTCCAAAGTGGTCGCGACCCTTGAGGAGATCGCAGACGCCGCCTCTTCGGGATGGAGCGGGGAGCCGTGAAGGTCACGGTCGACACCAATGTCCTGGTGCGAGCCGCCGTTCGGGATGACGTCGCTCAGGCGGACCTCGCCGCAAAATTGCTCAGGGAAGCCGACCTGATCGCCGTCCCTTTGACTTGCCTCTGCGAATTCGTCTGGGTCCTGCGGCGCCTTTACAAGCTTGACGTTTCGGACATCGCTTCGGCCGTCGCGGCGCTGGTGAATGCGCAAAACGTAGCGGTCAATCGGGCGGCGGTGGATGCGGGTCTCGCGGTGCTCAAAGCCGGCGGCGACTTTGCCGACGGGGTGATCGCGTTCGAGGGCGCCTGGCTTGGCGGTGAGACGTTCGTCTCCTTCGACAGACAGGCCGTCGCTCTCCTGAAAGGGATGGGTCAGGCCACAGCCCTGATCGGCACGCCTTAGGCCAGCTTAGCCTTCACCGCCGCCGCCAGGGCCTCCGCCGTGATCCCGAAGTGGGCGTAGAGCTTTTCAGCCGGCGCGCTGGCGCCGAAACCCGTCATGCCGACAAAGACGCCGTCGTCTCCGATCAGGGCGTCCCAGCCGTGACGGACCCCCGCCTCGATCGCTGCGCGCACCGGCGCGTCGCCGATGATCTGGCGACGGTAGCTTTCCGGCTGCGCGGCGAACAGTTCGAAGGACGGGACGGACACGACGCGGGTCGGCACGCCCGCGGCCTCGAGCATGGCCCGCGCGTTCAGGGCGAGGGCGAGCTCTGTGCCGGTTGAGAAGAGGGTCGCCTTGGGCGTCGCGGAGGCCTTGGCGACTTCGTAAGCGCCGCGGGCGCTCAAGATTTCCGACGAGGCCGCGATCCGCGCGGCAGAGGTCTTCTGGCGCGAGAGCACCATCACGGAGGGTTCTT
>CAIUZX010000472.1 GCA_903903715.1 uncultured Caulobacterales bacterium | reverse complement strand
TCGCGGCTAGGCGCGGAGTTGTGGCCTGAGGCGCTGGCGGCCATCTCTTCAGGCCAGGCCATCGAAATCCCCCAGGCTGAAGATGGCGTCACATACGCCCGCAAGATCACCCCTGCTGAGGCGCGCATCGACTGGTCGCTGCCCGCTTCTGAGATCGATAATCGCATTCGCGGTCTGTCTCCCTTTCCAGGCGCATTCTTCATGGCGAACACCACGAAGGGGCTCGTGCGCGTCAAGGCCATGCTCTCTGTATTGGCGCAAGGGCGGGGCGCGCCGGGCGCCGTTCTCGACGACGACATGACCGTCGCGTGCGGCGAAGGGGCCGTTCGGCTTTTGCGTTTGCAACGCGAAGGCAGAGCCGCGGGGGAAGCCGTGGACGTGTCGCGAGGTCTGCCGATTCGAGCTGGAGATCACCTCGACTGATGCCGCGCTATCGCCTCGACATCGAGTACGACGGCGCGCCGTTCAAGGGATTTCAGGCCCAGGAAGACGGCGTGCCGACCGTTCAGGGCGCCATTGAGACAGCGATCTTCAAGTTCTGCGGCGAACAACTGCGGATCCATGCTGCGGGCCGAACAGATACGGGCGTGCACGCGCTGCTGCAGGTCGTACACGCGGATCTGCAGAAGGACTGGCGGCCGGACGTGGTTCGCGACGCCCTGAACGCCCACCTTGTTCCGCATCCGGTCACGGTGCTTTCCGCAAGCATGGTTTCCCACGATTTTCACGCGCGGTTTTCTGCGCGGGGTCGTCGCTACCTCTATCGAATCCTTGACCGCAAGCCGCCCCCTGCCATCGAACGACAGCGGGTTTTCTGGGTGAAGACGCCCCTCGATGTCGCCCCAATGCATGACGCCGCCCGGCATCTCGTCGGCACGCACGACTTCACGACCTTTCGTGATCTGGCCTGTCAGTCGAAGAGCCCCGTGAAGACGCTGGATGAATTGAACATCGTCCGCGTTGATGGGGAGGTACGCTTCCACCTCGCAGCGCGGTCGTTCCTGCACCGGCAGGTGCGCTCGATGGTCGGCACGCTGGCCGAGGTCGGGGCCGGTCGCTGGTCCGCGCAAGATGTCGCCGACGCTCTCGAGGCCAAGGATCGGCGTCGATGCGGGCCCGTCGCGCCGGCGCACGGTCTTTATCTGTCGGACGTGGTCTATCCGATCGAGACGACAGCGGACAGTTGATCGGCGGCGACGTCGATCCCGACATTGAGCACAACAAGCAATACGGCGGCCGAGATGTCCGCGCCCAGAGCCGCCCGCGCCGCGCGCCACACGAAGAAGATCTCCAGCGGCACAACAATGGCGAACCAGAACAGTCGAAACGCCTTGAGACTGGGATCCACGAAGTGCGCCATCCCACACAACACGCCCGCTGCGATCGCGAAAACGAGATCCGCCCAGTTATTGAGAATGACGAAACCCAGCGCTCCAGGCAGCCTGAGCAGCCGAATTGTGATCATTGCGACCAGTAGATAGGCCATGGCTCCGAGCAGGTCGAACGTGCAGGCGAGCGCCACGAAAGGCCAGCTCGTGGAGGCTCCGGTGCTGCGCGAGACAAGCAGGACAAAAACCACCACGAAGGGAAGCCGAACCACTTGCGCGAAGAATGAGCGGATCAATCCCAATCCCGACAGCTCAAAATCGTCGGACCAGCGGATGTCGTTCCGGATCAACCTCCAAACGCCACGCGCTGCATACAATGTGTCGCCGCTCAAACTGCCCCTGTCGGCGAAAGTCATGATGAGTGTGCCGGGGAGAATGTTTCGAAATAGCGCCGGATCACGCGCTGATAGACATCCGAAAGGGCGAGAATATCAGCGGTCTCGACCTGTTCATCGACCATATGCATGGTTGCGCCAACCAGGCCGAACTCGATCACGGGACAGAGCTCCCGAATGAAGCGGGCGTCCGATGTGCCCCCGGTGGTCGACAGGACCGGCGCAACGCCCAAGGCGCCGAGCACCTCGTCGGCGCATAGCTGAACAAATGCGTCATTTTCAGTGAGAAAAGCCTCGCCCGATATGGTGGCCTCGATCTCGATGCGTCCAGCAAAGCCCTCGGCCGTGGAAAGCGTCTCCCGATGCAGCCAATCGATCAGGTCTTTCCCCCGATGGGCGGGATTGAATCGGATGTTGATCCGGGCGCGTGCGCGCGCGGGGATCACATTCTGCGCCGGGTTGCCGATCTCCATTTCCGTAATTTCGAGGTTCGACGGCGGAAACTCGGGATATCCCTTGTCGAGTACGTGCGCATCCAGTCTCGACAAGATCTTGACCAGTACGGGCGCCGGATTGGCCGCCCGCTCCGGATAGGCCACATGACCCTGGACGCCGTGCACCGTGATCCATGCGTTCAGGCTGCCGCGCCGCCCGATCTTGATCATGTCGCCGAGCGTCTTGGACGACGTCGGTTCGCCAACGATGCAGTGATCGATCTGTTCTCCTTCGGCCTTGAGGTGCGCCACGACAGCTCGCGTCCCGTCGGTGGCCTGACCTTCTTCATCACCCGTGATCAGGAACGACAGCGAGCCATTCACGCCACCGTCGCCGATGACGTTGGACACGGCGACGATGGCCGCAGCGATCGCCCCCTTCATGTCAACGGCGCCGCGCCCGACGATCACGCCGTCTCGCAGTTCAGCGTCGAAGGGCGGTTGGGTCCAGGCCGCGAGATCGCCCACGGGCACGACATCTGTATGGCCGGCGAAGCAGAAATTCGGGCCGCGGTCGCCGAGACGCGCATACAAGTTCTCGATCTCGCCAAACCGCAGTCGGCGACACGCGAAACCCAATCCCGACAGCGCCGTTTCCACGACGTCCATCGCGCCCGCATCGGCTGGCGTCACCGACGGTCGCCGGATCAGTTCTCGAGCGAGAGTTATGGGATCGATCAGATCGGACGCGGTCATCAGCACAGTCTTTGATGTTCAGCGGAGGTTTTGCAGTCGAACAGTGTTCCGCCGTTTCGGCTGTCAAATGTCAAATTCAATTCGAGCTCGACTTGGTTAAATAGCCAGCGACGCGTGTCCGATTTGGGGCGCGGCCGGCGTACTGGAGATCGAACCCTTGAAAAAGATCGACATTGACCGCTCACCAACAAAGCACGGAACCGCTTATCCGGCGCCTTTCGACGCCCCGTGCCAGGCCAGGCGCCGGTGGAGACTGGGCGAAGCCGCTGGGCTCACTCAGTTCGGGGTCAATCTGCTCCGGCTCCCTTCCGGCGCCTGGTCCAGCCAGCGCCACTGGCACAGTCATGAAGATGAATTTCTGATGGTGCTCGAAGGCGAGGTCGTTCTCGTCACGGACGGCGGCGAAGAGGTCCTGGTGGCTGGTGACTGCGCTGGGTTCCCTGCGGGCGACCCCGACGGGCATCACCTCCAGAACCGAAGCCGTCGGGAAGCGGTGGTTCTGGAGGTCGGCGGACGGCATCCTGGCGCTGACGCCTGCGACTACCCGGACATCGATCTGAAAGTGAATGCGGCGGGCGACTATCTGCACCGCGACGGCGCGCCATATCCCGGCGTGACGCGACGTTGGTAGCATCACCTCCCATTGTGCGGCGCAACCTGATAGGCGTTAAGCATCCCTTTCCGGACAGGACCTCATCATGACTCCATCGCTGAAAGATCACGTCGCTATTGTTACCGGCTCGACGAGTGGGATTGGCCTCGCCCTAGCCGAAGCCATGGCGGAACAGGGGGCAAGGATCGTTCTGAACGGTCTCGGCGATCCGGAGAAGATCGAGGCGACTCGCGCGGGGCTGGCGGAAAAGTACGGCGTCGACGTGCGTTATCACGGCGCCGACATGACTAAGCCTGACCAGATCACGGACATGGTCACGAGTACGGTCAAGGCGTTCGGCCGGCTGGATATCCTCGTCAACAACGCCGGCGTGCAGCATGTCAGCCCAATCGAGGACTTCCCTACTGAAAACTGGGACCAGATCATCGCGATCAATCTCAGCTCGGCCTTCCATGCGACGAAGGCCGCCGTACCCGTCATGAAGACGCAGAAGCGAGGCCGGATCGTGAACATCGCCTCTGCGCACGCCTTGGTGGCGTCGCCGTTCAAGGCGGCCTATGTCGCGGCGAAGCACGGCGTCCTGGGATTGACCAAGACCGTCGCCCTCGAAACCGCGACCTTTGGCGTGACCGTCAACGCGATCTGCCCCGGCTATGTAAAGACCCCCCTTGTCGAGGCTCAGATCGCCGATCAGGCGAAGGCGCGCGGGATCAGCGAAGATGAGGTGATGCGCAATGTGATCCTGGCGGCCCAGCCGACCAAGGCGTTCGTGACCTTTGACCAGTTATCAGGTCTACTCCTCTATCTCGTGTCTGATGCTGGCGCTTCGGTCAACGGGACGGCGCTGTCCGTCGATGGCGGTTGGACCGCGCAGTGACCGAAGCCAACGCGTCAGGACCGCACGAAATTTCCCTCGCCTTGCAGGGCGGGGGCGCTCACGGCGCATTCGAATGGGGCGTGCTCGACGCCCTGCTCAAGGACGGCAGAGTTTCGCCCACCGCCTTGTCGGGTGTATCGGCGGGCGCGATGAACGCCTGCGCGTGCGCCACTGGATTGACGAGCGGCGGACATGACGGCGCCCGATCCACCCTCGCCGCCTTCTGGCGCGCCGTGAGCGACGCCGGTCCGCACAATCCATTTGGGGGCATCGTCGACCCGACGGGTTGGGGAAAGACCCTCGGAGAGGCGTTCACCGACGCGAACCCGTTCCTGAAGGCCGCCCAGTCGATGGCCAGCAGTTTTGCAGGGGGCCAGGCGATCGGCTTGTCGCCCTATCAATTCAATCCTTTCAACCTCAATCCTCTGCGGACGGCGCTCTCGGCGGTGGTTGATTTCGATGGGATCCGAGCGGCCTCGCTCGTAAAGCTTTTCATCGGCGCCACGGCGGTGCGAAGCGGGAGGCTGGCGATCTTCCGCGAAGGCGATCTGACCGTCGATCATGTGCTTGCGTCCGCCTGTCTTCCTTATCTGTTCCAGGCGGTGGAAATTGAAGGCGAGGCCTATTGGGACGGTGGGTTCCTCGCCAATCCACCTCTTTGGCCGATGTTCTATAATGATCTTCCGCGGGACGTCCTGGTGATCAGCGTCAATCCGTTCCGCCGCGCAACGACGCCGCATGACGCCGCCAGCATCCTCGACCGTCTGAATGAAATCAGTTTCAACGCCAGTCTCGTGGCTGAGTTCAGAGCCGCCGCCTTCGTCAACCGGCTCGTCGACGATGACCTCCTCAACGAAAAGGGGCGTGAGGCCTACAAGCCGGTTCGTCTGCATATGATCTGCGGAGACGGATGGCTGGACAATGAGTCCGTCACGTCCAAATTCAATACCGATTGGTCATTCCTGTGTGAGCTGCGAGATCGGGGTCGCGAGGCGGCTCATCAGTGGCTCGAAAGAGACTTGAAGGCGGTTGGCCGTCACTCCAGCGTGGACGTCCGCGCGCAGTTCCTCTAGAGCAGGGCGCCATGATTGAAACGCTTATTCAGCGGGCCGCCGACCGGACGGGCCTGACCACGCAACAGGCGCAATTCGGCTTGTCCGCTGCGCTGTTCCTGATCGAAAAGCACGCCGACCCCCTCAAGGTTCGTGAGTTGTTTGATGCGGTCCCCGGCGCTCAGGACCTTGCTGCTGCGGGCGCGGCGCTCAGCCAGAACAAGTCGGGCGGACTGATCGCCGGGATGATGCGAAACGTCGGTGGCGCCAGCGGGGCGGCTATGTCCGACGCCATGGCCGTGGGACAGAAGCTCACGCGACAAGGCGTGACCGTAGCGGACATGCAGGCGATCCTTCCCGTCGGCATGGCGTTCGTTCAGGAAACGACTGGCGGGGACCTGCTTCGGGACGTACTGAATACGATCCCGGGATTAGGGCCGTTGTTGACGGCCGAGGACTGACGACGGCGTCAAAGGTTGCGCCCGGCGGCCCGGGCGGCCTCGTCCAGCGAGATGACTTTTGCGTCCATCGTTGTCGCGGGATCGGCTTTGGGCGGGTCGAGATACCCCGGCCTTTGACCCACATAGGCGCTCCGCAGTCTAAGGCTCTTGGCCGCTTCCCGCTGCTCAAGAGCGTGGGCGATCCATCCAACTGTCCGACCAATGACGAACAGTGTGAATGCCGCGTCCACTGGAAGGCCGAGGGTTCGCGTTGCGGCGACCAGCGCGAAGTCGAGATTGGGCACCACGCCCGTCACGCTTTCGCCAGCATGGGCGATCTCGCGCAGGTCATCAGCGAAGTTCAAGGCCTGAGCAATCGATCGGGCGCGTGGATCGCCGGCAGGGTATTGGCTCTGTCCGAAGCCGGGAACCTCCAACCCCTGGCTGAGGCGCAAAGCGGCCGCCGCCCTTGGGTCATTGGTTCTTCGGCACTCCGCAACGAACGCCGCCACCTGAAGGGTCATGCCCCCGTGCAGGGGTC
The DNA here is from genome assembly GCA_903903715.1 of uncultured Caulobacterales bacterium. GTDB lineage: Bacteria > Pseudomonadota > Alphaproteobacteria > Caulobacterales > Caulobacteraceae > CAIMFV01. The sequence continues at coordinate 4,325 of CAIUZX010000472.1, read as the reverse complement.
CGGACAGGGTGCTCAGGCTGGACAGGGCGCACGCAGAAATTGATGCGCCCGTCGATGCGGCGACCCGTGCGACGTAGGTCGACGGGCCAAGATCATGATCGGCGCAAAGCACAAGACAGCGCCTAAGAATATCCGTTCGCGGACCTTCCAGGCGCCACGTCTTGGCAAGGCGCTCATGGATCAGCCCGTTGCGTGATGCGCCACACATGGCGTCCACCAGATCGATCAGCACCGAGGCGGCTTCCCGCTTCAGCACCTTTTCCGATCGGCCAGAGCTTGCCGTATCCGTCGCCGCCCGATAGGCCAGAACCGAAAATGCCCGTGCGCGGGCGTCGCTGCCCACCGCCGTCGAAGGGTGCGGAGCAAGGCCCAGAAACGGATCTTCAGCACAATCCCACAGGAGGCGCGCGGTGTCCTCCAGCGTCGCCCTGTCAGACCAGGCGACGGCGTCCCGACCACGATACCAAGGACGGCCGTCGAGGATCGTCGTAATTCCCGTCGCGACGATGGGGTCCGCCGAATCGTCGGACGGAGCGCAGGCTGTGGCGCCCACGGCCTTGCGGCGAAGCAACTGATTGATGTCTTGCAGGCTATACTGTGACTGGCGAAAATCGTCTGGGTCTTCTCGACGTTCGATCAGTCCGCGGTCAACATACGACTGAAGCGTCTGGATCTTCACACCGAGCATGACCTGCGCGTCATCGGCTGTGATCCAAGGTGCGGCCATTCGGCGAAGCTCCATCGTCAAGGGTCGATTCCTATTTCGTGTCGTCCTTGCGGCGGGAGTCAAACGCCATCGTCACGACCATCGACCCATATATGGTCGCGCAGGAGATTTTAAGACAATTCCGGGTGCGACGCGATCTCCGGGCGCGTATACGGCGCATATGGATAAGACGACTTCAAAGCCAGACAAAGCGTCGGCTCCGCGCGTGGGCGGACTCGCTGCAGCAGAGACCGCGGCGCTTACAGCCAGAGTGACGCGATTGTCTGTCGTTCTGGCTTTATTGCTCGTCGCAGCGAAGGCCGCAGCCTGGTTTTACAGCGGGTCGGTCGGCATGCTCGCTTCTCTGGGGGACTCAGCGCTCGACCTTGTCGCCGCAATGACGACTTTCTTTGCAGTGCGCTATGCGGCGGCGCCGCCCGATGATGACCACCGCTTCGGTCATGGCAAGGCCGAGGCCTTCGCAAGCCTCGTCCAGGCCGGCCTGGTGTTCAGTTCGGCCGCGTTGATCGGGCGAGAAGCAATCGATCATCTGCTGCACCCGTCTCCTGTTCAGGCGCAGATCTATGGGATCATCGTGCTGGTCGTTTCAACGGCGGCTGTCGTGGGACTTGTATGGGCTCAAACTCGCGTCCTCAGCCAAACGGGATCCGTGGCTGTCCATGGCGACCGCGCTCACTATCTCGCCGATATTGTCTGCAATGTCGCCGCCATGGTCGGTCTCGCGGGGGCGCTATTGTTCAAAGAGCCGAGGATCGACGCGGCCGCGGGCCTGTTCGTGGCGGGCTGGCTCGTTTGGGGCGCGGTCGGCGTTTTCCGGGAAGCCGCCGCTCAGCTGATGGATCGGGAGCTGGGGCCGGAGGATCGAGATTTGATCCTGTCCCTTGCGGCGGACGATCCCGCTGTGCTTGGCGTTCATCAATTGCGGTCACGGGCTTCTGGGCCGTTCGTGCATATGCAGATGCATATGGAGCTCGACCCGTTGATGACTCTTTCCGACGCCCATCGGATTGTGGTCGCTGCGGAGCGGCGCATCCTTGAGGCCTTCCCCGCCGCAGACATTCTCATTCATGCAGACCCCGACGGTCAGGCGGAACCTCATGGCGGCGCGTTCGGCGAGCTTGAGCCGCCTAATCACCATGAGCGCGCAGGAACGCCCTGAGGTCCGCCGCCGATCGATCCGAAATCTCCATTTGCGGAAGATGACCGACGTTCGGATAGACAATCAATTGGGCGCCGGGGATCGCATCCGCGAAACGTCGACCATTTTCGACGGGGATCAACCGATCATGGTCCCCGTGCATGACAAGTGTCGGTATGCGGATCGTCGCGAGTTGACGTGCGTCCGCGTAGGTGCGCTCCCCGTCCTGCATGTGCGCGATGATCGCTGGGTGGTCGGGCGCATGGCTGAAATCAGCAAACCGATCGACCATCGCCGGATCGGCTTTTGAGGGATCGTAAAACGCCTTCTTCAGCCCATCCCGGATCAAAGGCTTAAGATCGATCTGTGGGAGCAGCCATCGCCCGAAATCCGTCCGAAGGAGTTTGAAGGCGAGGGGCGGATCGCGACCGGCGCTTGTCTCCGGCCATCCGGCTGCGTCCACCAGGATCAGCGCGGTCAAACGATCGGGGTGGGCGAGGGCGTATCTCCACGCCACGCCGCCGCCCATGGAGTTGCCGGCGATAGCAAAGCGGTCGACACCCAGCTGGCGGGTTGTCTGATCGACGACGCCGTCAAAGGCGGCTGAATTGGCGACATAAGTTGGCGGGGCGCGGGTCAGGCCATGTCCCGGCAGGTCGAGACTGATCAGCCGGTAGTCTTGCCCGAGCGCGCGAACCCACCCATTCCATGTCACCGTCGAGTCGGAAAAGCCATGGATCAGAACGATGACCGGAGCGTCTCGTCTGCCCTCGTCGCGATAATGGACATGGAGTCCACCTGGCAGATCGAGATATCTCGAGGCGGGGGTCGCATACCGCGTCGCCAAAGTCGCGTACGGAATCGGACCCTGCCGAATGGCCAGGAAGCCTATGACCGTGAGGCCGGCGATGATGGCCAGACCGATCCCTAGAGCCTTCAACAGCTTGGACACAGGGCGAACTCCTCAAGTACGGTCATGGATCCCGCGACACGCCGGGCATGACGGGTCTTTGGATAGGCGCACGGTGCGCGCTTCCGCGGCGAGAGCGTCATAGATGAGGATGCGTCCGGTCAAGGCGCCTGGCGCCGATATGATCAGTTTCACCGCTTCCAACGCCATCATCGCCCCGATCACCCCCGCAAGGGCGCCGACCACCCCGACCGTCGAGCAAAGTTCGGCGTCCGGGGGAATGTCGGGAACGAGGCAGCGGTAACAGGGCCCATTGCCGCCACAAAAGACCCCGACTTGCCCCGTCCAGCGACCCAGCGCACCGGACACCAAAGGTTTGCTCAGGCTCAGGCACGCGGCGTTGACGGCGAAGCGGGTCTCGAAATTGTCTGTGCCGTCGAGCACGATGTCGTAGTCGGAGATGAGGGCGTCGGCATTCGAAGCGGTCAGCGCGGTGTCGTGAGGCTCAACGCGAATATTCGGATTGAGCGCCACCAACCTTTGTTTCGCAACATCGACCTTGGAGCCGCCGATGTCTTCTGTCGAAAAGAGGATCTGACGCTGCAGATTGGAAAGGGCGACCTGATCCGGATCGATCAGTCCGAGGACGCCGACGCCCGCCGCTGCAAGATAGAGCGCCGCTGGCGCACCCAAACCGCCGGCGCCGATCAGGAGCACCCGCGCGGATTTCAGCCGTTGCTGACCCTGACCGCCAATTTCACGCAGAACCAGGTGGCGCGCATACCGCTCGACCTCATCTTCCGAGAAGGCCATCTCATCGCGCTCCGAAAAGGGCGGCGCCGACCCGGACCGATGTCGCACCGAATCGGACCGCGATTTCGAAGTCGCCGCTCATACCCATTGACAGTTTTCCAAGACCATTACGTGCGGCGATACGGGCGAGGAGGGCGAAGTGGGGGCCTGCGGGCTCCTCGGCTGGCGGGATGCACATCAACCCCTCGAGTGGCAACTGATAGTCGCTCCGAATACGGGCGATGAAGGCGTCGGCCTCTTTCGGCCACACACCCGCCTTCTGCGGCTCCTCTCCCGTATTGACCTGAACGAACACTCTGGGGGCCTTCACGCCCTTCTGCTGAAAATCAGCGAGGGCGCGCGCAAGGCTGTCGCGATCGACGCTTTCCAGAACGTCAAACAGCTCCATCGCAGCGCGGGCCTTGTTGGATTGAAGCGGGCCGATTAGGCGGAGCTCCAGACCCGGCCAGAGGTCGCGCTGGCCTTGCCAGCGTTCGCTCGCCTCCTGGACCCGATTTTCCCCAAACACCCGTTGGCCCGCCTCAAGCACGGGTTTCACCCTGGACCAAGGCTGTTGCTTGCTCACCGCGACCAAGGTCGGCGGCGTTCCCTCCCGACCCGAAGACTTGGCGGCGGCGGCAATTCGGTCAAGGATGCCCGCTCGGGCGGCGACCGGATCGTGGTCTGCTGTTGGGGAGGCGGTTTGCGGTGTCATGTCCAGTCTGGACTCCCGGCTCGGAGGTCGAAGCGCTTTGGCG
>CAIUZX010000471.1 GCA_903903715.1 uncultured Caulobacterales bacterium | reverse complement strand
TTGACTTGAGGCGGCGCAAGCGCGCACGATCTCGCCTTTCAAGGGGGCTTTTGCGCTTTGGGTTGGGATGGTCTTGCCTTGCTCGGACTGTCGGGCGTCTATCTGGCGTTCCTGATGGCGGTCGCCTGGCGGTCGGAGCGGCGGCCCGCAAAGGCGCGCCCGTCGCAGCGGCGCCTCGTCTATGGTCTGTCGCTGGCGGTCTACTGCACCTCCTGGACCTTCTTCGGCGCGGTGGGCACAGCGGTGCGGTCGGGCTGGGACTACCTGCCCATCTATATCGGTCCGGCTCTCGTGCTCACCGTCGGCTTTCCGCTGTGGAAACGCATCGCCAGCGCGGTGAAGCGGGAGAACACCGGCAGTATCGCGGACTTTTTGTCCGCCCGCTACGGCAAGAGCCCGCTGGTTGGAAGCGTTGCGGCGGCGGTCTGCCTGATCGGCGCAACCCCCTATATCGCCCTGCAGCTCCGCTCCCTGACCATGTCTCTTGCGATGCTCACGGGGACTTTGAACCCGAAGACCTCCGTCACGGTCGGCGCCGCGGCCGTGCTCGCCATCTTCGCCATGATCTTCGGCGCGCGGCGGATCGAGCTGACGGAGCATAATCCGGGTCTGGTCCGCGCCATCGCGGCGGAGTCCCTCGTCAAGATCTGCGCCCTGCTGGCCGCAGCGCTCTTCGCGCTGGTTCTGTTGGCGGGACGCAGCGACCACGCGCCGGTCCTGGCGCCGGAGCTCGCGACCCCGCCGCACCTGACCCTTGCGTTCCTGACCCAGATCCTCCTCGCCGCCGCCGCCATGGTGTGCCTGCCGAGGCAGTTCCACGTCGGCTTTGTGGAGCTGGAGCAGGAGGCCGATCTTCCCGCCGCGCGGGTGACGTTTCCGTTGTACCTCGCGCTCACCTGCCTGACCGTCGCGCCGTTGGCGAGCGCGGGCGTGCGGCTCGCGCCCGAGTATCTCGATAATCCCGACATGTTCGTGCTGGCGCTGCCCTATTCGCACGGGGCGAGCGTGCTCACCGCGCTCGTCTATCTCGGCGGCTTCTCGGCGGCGACGGCGATGGTGGTGGTGGAGACGGTGGCCCTGTCGGCCATGGCCTCGAACCAGTTCGTCCTGCCGGTGCTGACGCGAAGTTTCCTCGACCCTAAGCGCACGAAGAACCTGCCCTCGACCATCATGGGCGCGCGGCGGGCGTCGATTGCGGCGCTGCTGATCGTCGCCTGCCTCTATTCGCTGGCCCTGAAAACGCAGGAGAATCTCGCCTCCATCGGCCTGATCTCTTTCGCGGCGGTCGCCCAGCTCGCGCCTGCGCTGATCGGCGGGGTCTACTGGACCGGCGGGCATTCGCGGGGCGCGGTGGCGGGGCTTCTGACCGGTTTCGGACTCTGGATCCTGTTCCTGGCGGCGCCGCAGCTGATGGGGCCGCAGGCGGGGTGGAGCCTTGCGGTGACAGAGGGGTTCAAGGCCTTCGGCATGGACACCCTGACCGGCGGTGCGCTGGTCAGCCTCCTCGCCAACACGGCGGTCTATGTGCTCGTCTCGAACCGGGCGGAGACGCGGGCGATCGACCTCGTGCAGGCGCAGACCTTCGTGCATCCGGC
>CAIUZX010000470.1 GCA_903903715.1 uncultured Caulobacterales bacterium | reverse complement strand
CACGCCGCGCGACCAGCGCGACGTCATAGCCCTTGCCCGCGAGGCGGCGGGCGAACTCCGCCCCCATGCCGGACGACGCCCCGGTGACAAGGGCCAGCGGTCGTGCGGACGGGGTCTCAACCGGCGATGGGCTCATACCCGTTCTATGCTCTGATCCGCGAGGGCAAGCCAGCCCGCCTCCCGCAGGCGAGTCACGGCGGACCTCGCAACGGGAACCCACAGATCGTTGGACAAGCGAAGCTTGATCGCGCGACCGGCGTCTGACACCTCGACTACAGCCTCCCGCGCCACCCACCAGGAGCGGTGGGTCTGCAGTCCCTCCATCCCGCCCAGCGCGGCGATCGCGTCCTTCAGCGGCATGTTCAGAAGGTGCGAGCCCAGTTCGGTGTGCACCCGCACATAGTGATCCTCCATCTGCAAGCAGAGCACGCGCCGCCCCAGCCGGGCTGGAAGACGCGAGACGAGATCGCCAGGTGTGTCCACCTCGACCCACAGGGGGTCTGCGGGAGCGAGACGCCCGCGCCGCAGCCACACCAGCACGACGTTCAGCGGCAGGCTGATCAGCAGCACCTGCCCGTACCATTCCGCCGGCTGGACATAGCGCACGACGGAGGGCCAGAGCGTGATGCTGACCGCTGCGCACAACAGGCTGAGCGGCGCAGCGAAGACGGCGACGGCCAGCGGCAACACGAACCAGTCCGGCTGGCCCCATCTGCGGCCCTGACACAGGGCAAAGCGCACGCCGACGCCGAACAAGATCTGCCCGGTGACGAACATCGCCGTCCAGTAGCCCATCCTCAGCACGGTCGGCCCCATGAGATAGGCGCCGAAGGGGCCCAGCGCGCCGAAAAACAGGCCGCACGCGACCGCGACAGCCAACTCCCGCCGCCACTCCGCCGCCGTGCCGATCCAGCTTCCCATGCGCCGCCTTATAGCCTGCAAGCCCCCCTTCGAGACAGCCCGCCCGGCCACGAAACCGTTCGCCCATTCGCGAAAACGGAGGTTTTCCGGCGCGCGGAAGACGGTCAGGGTCGGCGCACGCTCCACCTGAACGGACCCTTTCCCATGTCATGCACGCGCCTGTTCCTTACCGCGTTCCTCGGCCTCGCCCTTCAGCTTGGCCGTGCCGAAGCCGCGGTCGGCTATCAGCACCTGATGATCGACGACCCCAAGGGGGGGGCGATCGAGATCGGGATCTGGTATCCGACGGACGCGAAGACCGCCTCGACCTATGTCGGCCCCTACCCCCTCGACGTCGCCGTGGACGCCGCTCCGACGGGAGGGCGTCACCCGCTGGTCGTGATGTCGCACGGCAACGGCGGCTCCTTCGCCGGCCACGTGGACACGGCCATGGCGCTGGCTGAGGCGGGCTTTGTCGCCGCCGCCCTGACCCACACCGGCGACAACTACCGCGACCAGTCGAGAGCGGTGGACCTGCCGAACCGTCCCCGCCAGTTGAAGCGGCTGGTCGACTACATGTTAGGCGACTGGGCGCATCGCGACGCGTTGGATGACAAGCGCGTCGGCGCCTTCGGCTTCTCGGCGGGGGGCTTCACCGTCCTGTCTCTGGCGGGGGGAGAGCCAGACCTGACGCGCTTCGCGCCCCACTGTCAGGCGCATCCCGCCGTCTACGACTGCGCCCTCGTCGCCCGCAGCCCGGGGGTGATGACGGCGATCGCGGCGGCCAAACCCGTCTGGACGCATGATGGGCGGGTACGAGCCGTTGTCTCCGCCGCCCCGGCCATCGGATTTGCGTTCGGGGCGGAGGGCCTGAAGGCGGTGACGGTTCCGGTCCAGCTCTGGCGCGCCGAGTTCGATTCCGTTTTGCCCGATCCAGACTACGCCACTGCCGTTCGCGACACCCTGCCCCGCCCGCCGGAGTTCCATCTCGTGGCCAACGCCGACCACTACGACTTCCTGCCGCCCTGCAACGACATCCTGAAGCGCAACGCCCCCGTGATCTGCCCCTCGCGCACAGGCTTCGACCGAGCCGCCTTCCACACCGACTTCAACCGAGAGGTGGTGGCGTTCTTCAAGCGGACGCTGTGACGGGCGAGGCCGCTGCGTGGTAGCCTCGACGCAATTGCAACCGAGGGCGGGATGATGGACGCAGCGATTGTGGCGCAGGCCAGAGCCTTCCACTCCGACCCGGCGCGCGGCTATCACGGCTGGGATCATCCCCTCGCCCTCCTCCGCCACTTTGAGGGGGTGAAGGACAGCCTCCACGATCCGATCGCGGTCGAGGCCGCCATCCTTTTCCACGACGCAATCTATGACCCGAAGCGGACCGACAATGAGCCGTTGAGCGCCAAGCTCGCCGCTCAGGTCCTTGTAGGTCATCTGGACCCGGAAGCGCTGGCGCGCACCGTGCGCATGATCGAGGCGACGCAGTTCCACGCCGTGCGGGACGACATCTCGGCGGAAGAAGCGCACGACACGGCGATCTTCCTGGACCTCGACCTGTCCATCCTCGGCGCGGCGCCAGAGGTGTTCGACGCCTACGAAGAAGGTGTGCGCAAGGAGTACGGCTTCGTGCCGGAGGCGGCGTTCAAGGCCGGGCGTGCCGCGATCCTCGAACAGTTTCTCGCCCGCGAGCAGCTCTACCTGTCGACCTGGGGCTTTGAGCGGTTCGAGGCGCCCGCGCGGCGAAACCTTAAGCGATCTCTCGACGCGCTGAAGGCTTGATCGCCCCTAGACGTCCTCCCCGAACACGCGGGTGAAGATCGTGTCGACGTGCTTGAAGTGGTACTCGTAGTCGAACAGGTCTTCGAGCTCCCGGGGCGTGACGACCTCCGACACGCTCTTGTCCGCCTTGAGGAAATCGAGGAACCGCCCCTCGCCGCGCCACACCCGCATGGCGTTGGACTGGACCGCCGCATAGGCGTCCTCGCGGCTCATGCCCTTCTGGGTGAGGGCGAGCAGCACGCGCTGGGAGTTCACAAGGCCGCCGAGGCGGTCGAGGTTCTTCTGCATGTGGTCGGGATAGATGACGAGGCGCTCGACCACGTTCGCCATGCGCCGCAGGGCGAAGTCGAGGTGCACGGTGGCGTCGGGGGCGATGCCCCGCTCCACCGACGAATGGCTGATATCCCGCTCGTGCCACAGGGCCACATCCTCCAGCGCCGGGATCACGGCGGAGCGGACGAGGCGGGCGAGGCCGGTCAGGTTCTCGGTCAGGATCGGATTGCGCTTGTGCGGCATGGCCGACGAGCCCTTCTGGCCCGGATCGAACGGCTCTTCGGCCTCCAGCACCTCAGTGCGCTGCAGGTGGCGGATCTCGACGGCGAGACGCTCGATGGACGAGGCGACGACGGCGAGGGCGGCGAAGTAGGCGGCGTGGCGGTCTCTCGGGATCACCTGGCTCGACACCGGCTCGACGGCGAGGCCGAGCTTTTCGGCGACGTGCGCCTCGACCCTTGGATCCACATTGGCGAAGGTGCCGACGGCCCCCGAAATGGCGCAGGTGGCGACCTCATAGCGGGCCATGGCCAGCCGGTCGCGGGCGCGGACGAACTCGGCATAGTGGCCGGCGAGCTTCAGGCCGAACGTGGTCGGCTCGGCGTGGATGCCGTGGCTGCGGCCGACACAGGCCGTAAAGCGGTGCTCCAGCGCCCGGCGCTTCAGGGCCGCGAGCACCAGCTCAACCCCTTCAATCAAAAGGTCCGCACTGCGGGTGAGCTGGACCGCGAGGCAGGTGTCGAGCACGTCGGACGACGTCATGCCCTGGTGCAGGAAGCGCGCCTCCGGCCCCACGATTTCGGAGACGTGGGTCAGGAACGCGATGACGTCGTGCTTGGTCGTGCGCTCGATCTCGTCGATGCGGTCGGCGTCGAACTCGGCGTCCTTGCCCTTGGCCCAGATGGCGGCGGCGGCGTCCTTGGGGATCACGCCCAGCTCCGCCATCGCGTCCGCCGCGTGCGCCTCGATCTCGAACCAGATGCGATAGCGGGTCTTGGCGGACCAGATGTCGGCCGCCTGCGGCCGGGCATAGCGAGGGATCATGGTGCGGAGCGCTCCGAAGAAGAAGGGGTGGCGGGCGTTGCGCCGATTGGCGTCTGCGTCACACGCTTGTCAAGCGGCCCACTAGCGTTAAGGGTCAGACTCCGCAATAGTATCCGCGCGCGGACGGTTTGAACGACCGCGACGAGATGGGGACACGACCTTGGCCGACACCACCATGAAGTCCGGATCCGAGTCGAAGACGAGCCGCAAGTCCGGCGACCGGGTCGTGATCAAGAAGTATGCGAATCGCCGTCTCTACAACACCGCCTCGTCGTCCTACGTCACCCTCGAACACCTGAGTGAAATGGTGAAAGAGGGCGTCGACTTCGTCGTGTTCGACGCGAAAACGAACGAGGAGATCACAAGGTCCGTCCTCACTCAGATCATCTTCGAGGAGGAAAGCCGCGGGCAGAACCTCCTGCCGATCCAGTTCCTGCGCCAGCTCATCCGCTTCTACGGCGACCAGATGCAGAGCTTCGTGCCGACCTATCTCGAAATGTCGCTGGAGGCGTTCGCGCGGCAGCAGGAGCGGATGCAGGAGCAGATGTCCGGCAAGCTCGGCCACGCCCAGGGCTTTGGCCTGTTCGAGGACCAGGTGCGGCAGAACCTCGCCCTGTTCGACCGGGCGCTGAAGATGTTCACGCCCTTCGCCATCCCGCCCAAGGCCGGCGATCCGGCGCCCTCCACCCATCCGGACCCCGACGGCGCCGATCAGATCCAGGAACTGCGCCGTCAGATGGAAGAGATGCAGCGCAAGCTGGAGCGGCTCAGCGACAAGGGCTGACCCCGGCGTCCGGCTTGACTTATAGCGCCATCGGACCGTTCAATCCGGCTCTGGCCCATTCGGAGGGATGCGATGCGAACGGTCATGGCGGCGCTGAGCGCGATGGTCATTCTGGCGCTGGCCGCGCCCGCGCACGCCGCGCCCGAAGTTGCTCAAGCCACCACCCTCGCCGCCGATATCGCCTCACTTTCCAGGCCCGGCGCGGGTTCGGCCGGGTCGGTCGGGGTCGCGGCCTGGCGGCTCGACGGCAAGGGCCCCGTGACGCTGGTCAATGCCGATGTGGCCTATCCGATGGCCAGCACGTTCAAGGTCGCGGTCGCCGGTGCGGTGCTGAAGCGCGTCGAAGACGGACAGTTGCAGCTCGACCAGATGATCAGCATTGATCTCTCCAAAATGGTCGACAGCGAGGTGCTGCAGGACCGGTTCATTCATCCGGGCCTCTCCGTCAGCGTCTACAACCTCCTCGAGCTGATGCTGACCGAGAGCGACAACACCGCCACCGACTACATGGTCGACGCGGCCGGCGGACCGGCGGCGGTGACGGCGTGGGTGAAGGCGCAGGGCGTCGACGGCCTTCGGGTCGACGGCGGCACGGACGAGCTGATCCGCCGCTGGGCTGGGATGGGGCCGGGCCCGTTCCACGAGGTGTCGGAGGCGCAGCGTAAGTCCGACCCGAACATCGTCAAGCGCGACGGCATGCCCTACCCCCCCTTCGACAACGATCCCCGCGACACCTCGACGCCCCGCGCCATGGCGACCCTGCTGACGCGCATCTATTCCGGCAAAGCGTTGAAGCCGGAGAACACGGCCATCCTGGTCGGCATGATGGAACGGTGCCGCACGGGCGTCGCTCGCCTGCGCGGCCGCATGCCCGACGACACCCAGGTCGCCCACAAGACCGGCACGATCGGCGGCACGATCAATGACGTGGGCGTGATCACCCTTCCGGGAAACGCGGGGAAGGTGGTGGTGGCGGTGTTCATCAAGGCGAGCGACGCGCCCCGCCAGGTGCGGGAGCGCACGATCGCTGAGATCGGGCGCTCGGTCCGCGACTATTACCTCCATCGCGGCCCGAACTGAGGCGGAGCGGGGGGCGCTTTCGCCCTCCCAGCAGGTCTTGACTTTCCCACATTAAAATCTTGTCATCTTCAGTGAGGTGCGTCGTCAGAATGCGCCCGCTTGGAGGAATGCCATGGATATGATGCGCTCCACCGGTTTCGGTGGCGTCGGCGGAGGCGTGCGCTCGCCCTCGCCGGGAAGAACCATCAAGAGGATCGCCAGCTTTTCGATCTGCTCGCTCGCGATCGTCGGCGGGCTCGTCGTGTTGCAATCGCCGCCGGTGAAGGACGTCCTGAGCCGTATCGGCCAGGTGGTCATGGTGGAGATCAGCGCCCAGATCGACCAGGCCGAGCGGTCCGCGGGCAAGCCGCCGGTCTGATCCAGCCTCCAAGACACGGCAGACCTCAGACACCGTCGGGTCCGCATTGAGCCTGACGGGCGGTGCGCCCTGATCGTTCTTTAATGTCTCAGAATATGAAAAAGGGGACGCCCGCGAAGGCGTCCCCTTTTCACATT
>CAIUZX010000469.1 GCA_903903715.1 uncultured Caulobacterales bacterium | reverse complement strand
GCCCAGACGTCCTCGACATCGATGTTGATGCAGAAGCACTGCGCATTAAGCCCCGCCACAAACTCGCGAACGTCGGACCGCGTCGGGGTCATGTCAGCCGTCCTTGTTCGAGGCTCCGAGCCGTTGCGAGAGTTTCCGCCCGAGCCGAAGGGAAGGACGCTCTATCGCGACGTACATCAGGTGGCCCGCGATCAGCATCAAGGGCATGGCGAGACAATTGATCCGTCCCAGGGGAACAAAGGGATCCATGAGGTAAAATCAGCGTTTTTATCAAGTCGCCAAAAAACCGGTCAGGCAACGGGACTTCGCTCATGACGCAGCGGCGCCCTTCGCGATGATGTCCTCAGGAGAACCGCGCGGGAAGTTGCGCATCCTTCATCACACCTATGGCGCTTGCGACGCCTTCCGGTGATGCTCCCGTAAAATGACAAATACTGGGGAGTTGAACCATGTCCGCCGAGCCACTGGTGCTGATCGACGCGCCGCGCCCCCACGTGCGGCGCTTCACCCTCAACCGGCCGGAGAAGCGCAACGCCCTGTCCAACAGCCTCCGGACCGAACTGATCTCAGGTCTCGAAAGCGCCGACCGCGAGCGGGACGTCCATGTGATGGTCATCCGTGGTTCGGGCAGCAGCTTTTCCGCTGGCTATGATCTGTCGGCGGACGGCGCGCGTCAGCCCTTGCCGTACCACTCGGCGGGCGGAGCAGGGCAGTGGTCGCGCCACGTGGTCGAGACCTGCTTTCGCCTGTGGGACCTCGGCAAGCCGATCATCGGTCAGGTCCACGGCTGGTGCCTCGCGGGCGGGTCGGAACTGGCGACGGCCTGCGACCTTGTCTATGTCGCCGAGGACGCGCAGATCGGCTACCCGCCGGTGCGGATGATGAGCCCGCCGGACAACCAGTTTCACCCCTTTCTCTGTGGCATGCGCCCGGCCATGGAGATGATGCTGACCGGCGACGCCATCGACGGGCGCGAGGCGGTGAGGGTCGGCTTCGCCAACCGCGCCTATCCAGCCGATCAGCTCGAGGACGCGGTCCTCGCCATCGCCGAGCGGGTGGCTAAGATCGCGCCGGACGTGCAGCAGACCAACAAGCGGTCCGTGCACAGAGCGATGGAGATCATGGGCATGCGCGCCGCCATCCGCGCAGGGACCGAGCTTCAGGCCCTCGCTCTGACCACGCCGTCCTCGGTCGAGACCTTCGCACGCTTTAAGGAGAGCGTCACCCGCGCGCTGGACGCCCGCGACGGGGCGTTCGGCGACTATCGCACGCGGGCGCCGTCGGACGACGATGCCGCGGGCTGAGCGTGCGCGGATGCGTCCGCCCATGCTAGAAGGCGCCGCCGGTGATCCGGCGGATTGGCTGGAGGCGGGATGATGGATATGACGAGTTCGGACAGCAAGACCCCGGTCGCGACCGCGTGGCTCGGCGGGCTGGGCGGCCTTCCGTTCGTCGCCCTCGCTCTGGCCACGCACTTGGCTGGGGAGCCGTGGCGCGGTCTGGGCGTGCATGCGCTGGCCGCCTATGGCGCGACGATCCTGTCCTTCCTTGGGGGCGTTCACTGGGGGCTGGCGATCGCATCTCATCGCCAGGATCCCCAGCTCAAGCTCGCCGGATGGCTCGTTCTGAGCGTGATTCCGTCCCTGCTGGGGTGGGCTGCGCTCCTCTTGCCGATGCAGGCCGGACTAACGGTTCAGGCGACCTCATTCGCGATGATGCTTGTGGTTGATCTTCGCGCCACGCGGATCGGACGGGCGCCCGCCTGGTATCCGAAACTGCGGATCCCGTTGACCTGCGTCGTGGTCGCCAGCCTGATCCTCGGCGCCTTCGCTTAAGAGCGGCGCCGGGTCTCGTCCGCGTCAGACCTTGTAGGGCGGCTTTTGGCCCGTCTTGTCGATGATCCCCGCCCTGCGCAGGCCGGACACGAACAGCACCACGCCCGCGGCCGTTGGCGCGCCTCCGATCATCATCACCAACATGAAGGCGGGAAAGGAAACGGCCAGCCTTGTCAGGGTTTGCGAGGGGTCCGCAAATGCGGGGAGCACTAACGCTCCGGTGGAGATGATCGTACAACTGCCGCACAAAGCCGCGATCAACCCGCCGATCGTCATCATCAGATAGCCAAGAAATTTGTTCGGAAGCGTGTCGTTGCTCATGCCGGGTCCCTTCCCTGTGCGAGGACGCCTCAGACCTGGTAGGGCGCCTTTTTAACAGACGTGCCGAAAAGGCCTGCCAGTCGCAGTCCCCACACCAGCAGGATGACGCCCGCCAGGGTCGGAAGTCCGCCGGCAAACATGACCAGGATCAACCAGGCTGGCGCATCCGTATTGATCATTGATGAGCTCGCGCCGCTGTCCCACATCTTCGGATTTGCGAACATGAGGGTGCAACTACCGCACAGAGCGGTGATGAGACCGCCGATCGCGATCATGAAAAAGCCAAGCCAGCGGTTCGGAAGCCTGTCATCGCTCATGCCGGGGCCCTTCCCTGTGCGAGGACGGATGCGCCCTCGGCGCCGGGGCGGTAAAAGGTGTTGTAGGTGTCGAACGGGATGATGCGCCCGTCGGGCTCGACGAAGTGGACGCAGGACCGCTTCACTGTACCGAGATCGAAATTGTACCGGTCGAGGAACTGCGAGATCACCACCCGGAAGGTGTGCTCATAGGCGAGGTCGTCCGGCACCGCCGCCTGCGGCAGGCAGCACAGGACCTCCGCCAGCTT
>CAIUZX010000468.1 GCA_903903715.1 uncultured Caulobacterales bacterium | reverse complement strand
GCTTCACGAAGTTGGTAAAGGCGTCTTCGTGTAGAGTGTGTGATCTGAACACACCCTCCCCTGGACTGTCAGGGATTCAGCCCGGGGAAGCCCGGCATGTTGGCCAAGGGTCCCGCCGCATCCCGCATCAATTCCGCCTGAAGCGAATCCAATCGGGCCTTCGCCAACCTGTGGGCGGCGAGGATAAGATCTTGAAGCGTTTCGGCGTCGGCGTCTGCGAATACGCTGGGGTCGATCGAGATGTGAGTGAGGTCACCTGACCCCGACAGGGACAAGATGACGAGGCCGGATCCGGCTTCTGCCGAGACTGAGCTCGCGGCCAGCCTCTCTTGCGCCTGCTTCAGCTTTTGCTGCAACTGGCCCGCTTGCTTCATCATCGCGCCGATGTCTTTCATGACTCGTCTTCCTCGTCCTCATCCTGAAGTGTGACCGGAGCGACCGTGCGCTTTCTGAAGGCGACAATCTCGGCGCCCGGAAATGTGTCGAGGACTGCCGCGACAAAGGGATCTTTTTCGAGCTGCGCGCGCTCTTCCCGCTCTTCTCGACGTTCTCGTTCGTAAGCTGTTTCTCCGCCGCCGCCCCGAATTTCGGCCATCCAGCGGTCACCCGTCCACTCTCGCAGGCGCGATGTCAGCCGCTGCGTCAGATTGTTTGGCGCGCCAGGGGCCGGCTCAAAGGTGATCAACCCCGGCTTGAAGTCGACCAGACGGACGAAGCGCTCAACATCGAGTTTGAGCGTGATGTCCCGCCTTTCCTCAATCAGCCCCACCACATCCTGAAACGTGGAAATCATCGCCCGCGCGACCGGCGCCGCGATGGGAGCGACTGCGCTTTGGGCTCCCGATCCGCCCATCGCGCGCGCGCCGCCTCCTCCGCCCTGAGGCGGCGAAGAGGGGGCGTCCGCGCGAGCGGTTTCTCCGGATCTTAGGCGCTTCAACGCTTCTTCCGGGCCAGGAAGATTGGCGGCGTAGGTCAGTCTGAGGATCGCCATTTCCGTGGCGGTCATCGGATCCGGAGCGCGACGAATTTCGTCATGCGCCTTCAGCAACATCTGCCACAAACGCGAAAGTGAGCCTGCTGAGACGTCTGAACCGATCGCCGCCAAACGGCTTGACTGGTCGCTTGGCAAGGCGAGCGCCGCAGGGCCGAGCGTCTTGGACACGGCTGCGCCATGAGCGTGTTCAAGAAGGTCGCCGATGACCTGCACGGGGTCCGCGCCGAAACTGTAAAGCTCCCGAAATTGCGTGATCGCCCCGGCAGGATCGCCTGCGACGATGGTTTCGAACAATCCAATCGTTGCGGCGCGGTCCGCGAGACCCAGCATGTCCCGCACCACGCCAGCAGACGTCGCCTGGCCGCCGTCATTCTGGACAATGGCTTGGTCGAGAAGGGAGAGAGCGTCGCGGACGGAGCCTTCCGCCGCGCGAGCAATCAGAGACAGGCCTTCCTCTTCGACCAGGGCGCCTTCCTTGGCGCAGATCCCATTTAGATGCTTGACCAGGACGTCCGGCTCCACACGCCTGAGGTCGAACCTCTGGCAGCGTGACAGGATCGTAACAGGCACTTTGCGGATCTCTGTCGTAGCGAAGATAAATTTCACATGGGGTGGCGGCTCCTCCAGCGTCTTCAAGAGGGCGTTGAAGGACGCGGTCGACAGCATGTGCACTTCGTCGATGATGTACACCTTGTAGCGCGCCTCGACCGGGGCGTACCGGGCCCCATCCAGCAGCTCCCGCATCTCGTCGACCTTGGTTCGGCTGGCGGCGTCCAGCTCGAGCACGTCCATATGCCGACCTTCGATGATCGCGCGGCAATGGCGACCGTCCTTGGACAGGTCAATCGAAGGTCGGTGAACGGCGTCGGATTCGAAATTCAAGGCGCGCGCGAGAAGCCTTGCTGTCGTCGTCTTTCCGACGCCGCGGACCCCTGTGAGCATGAAGGCATGAGCGATCCGGCCCGAGGCGAACGCATTGGACAGCGTTCGCACCATGGCTTCTTGACCGATCAGATCCTCGAAGGCTCTTGGCCGATATTTTCGCGCCAGGACCTGGTAGCCGAGCACAGGCTCGATCTGCGGCGGTCCGCCGAACATGTCGGTGGTGGCGTCGTCCCGCTCCGGCCCAATGTCCGGCCCCAATTCGGAGATGTCCTCGGCCATGGCGCCACCGGTTCTGGCCGCCAAGGGCCTGGAGTTGGGGTGGAGACTGGACGCCGACCCGCGACGAAACTCGTTACGGCTGCTTCCTTCCGGACCTGACCGGGTTGGCGAGGGCCGCGCCCGGCGCCAG
>CAIUZX010000467.1 GCA_903903715.1 uncultured Caulobacterales bacterium | reverse complement strand
TCGACGGTGTCGATGATCAGGTCCGCGACCTCATCCCGCACCTCGTCCCAGCTGCGCCCGTCGGGCAATTCCGGCGAAAACTGCTGGCAGAACAGGCTCGCCACATGCTGGCCCTTGGGCGCGAGGCTGTCGTCGAGGGTGGAGGGTATCAGCATCTCCACAATCGGCTTCTTCGACCAGCCGAGGCGCTTTGCGTCCTCATAGGCCTCATCCATGTATTTGAGGCTGGGCGCCATGATGATCCCGGCGGTCAGGTGGTCGCCGGTTTCGGGCAGGCAGGTGAACTTCGGCAGTTCGCTGAGCGCGACGTTCATGCGGAAGGTGCCAGAGCCCGAGCGATAGGCCTTGATCCGCTCACGGAAGGTGTCCGGCAGGGCGGTCTTGTCGATCAGCCGCTCGTACAGGATCTTGGGGTGCACATTGCTGATGATCTTGTGCGAGCGCACCACAGGGCCCGACGCGAGGCGCACGCCCACGACGGCGCCGCTCTCCACCAGCACTTCGGCGACTTCGGCGCCCAAGCGGATCTCCACCCCGGCTTCGCGGCAGGCTTTGGCCATGGCCTGGGTGATCGCGCCCATGCCGCCGATCGCGTGGCCCCAGGCGCCCGAAACGCCGTTCACTTCGCCGAAGACGTGGTGCAACAGGACGTAGGCCGAGCCCGGCGTGTAGGGGCTGCCGAAATTGCCGACGATGGAGTCAAAGCCCAGCACCGCCTTGATCGGGTCGCTCTCAAACCAGTCGTCCAGCCAGTCGCCGGCGCTGCGGGAGAAGAGATCCAGAAGATCGCGCTGGCCCTCGATGTCCAGCTTGTTGAGCTGGAGGCCAAGGGCGCCCGCGTGGAAGAGATCCGAAAGGCCGCCCTTGGGGTTCGGCGGGGTCGCGTTGAGCACCTCGCGCAGGGCGGGGACGATCGCGTCCAGCCGCTGGCCGTAGCGCACATAGGCGTCCGCGTCCTTGGCGCTGAACTTCGATATCTCCGCCCGGTCAGCCTCGGCGCCTCTGCCCGTGATCAGATAGCGGCCGTCGTCGGTGGGCAGGAAGTTCGAGGCCTTACGCAGCACGCAGGTCAGGCCGTGGCGGGGCAGATCCATGTCGCGGATCACCTGCGGCGACAACAGGCTGACCGTATAGGCGGCCATGGAGTTGCGGAAACCGGGGTGGAACTCCTCCGTCACCGCCGCGCCGCCGACCACGTCCCGACGCTCCAGCACCAGCACCTTGCGGCCTCTGCGGGCAAGGTAATAGGCGCAGACCAGGCCGTTATGCCCGCCGCCGACGATGATGGCGTCGTAATTGTCGGACTGCGCGACCATGTTGCGCTCCTCGTGCGATCACAGAAGGCGTCGGTTGAGCGCATTCAGCGCGCGGACGCAAGAGGGGCGTGCGCCCGGTCAGTCGGTCTGCGCATCCGCGTGGCGCGACCGGCGGTCGTAGACCGCCTCCAGCGTGGCCATCAGATCCGTCACGACCAGGGGCTTGCCGATGTGTCCGTCCATCCCCGCCGCGCGGCACTCGGCGACATGATGGACCATGGTGTTGGCCGTGACCGCGATGATCGGCGTCCGAACCCGCCCGCTCAGCGCCTCTTCGGCCCGGATCATGTGCGTGGCGGTCAGGCCGTCCATGACCGGCATCTGCACGTCCATCAGGATGAGATCCCATGTGGCGACCCGCCAGGCGTCGAGGGCCTCGGCCCCGTTCTCCACCATCACCGTGCTGAACCCGATCTGCTCGAGCAGGGTCTGCAGCACCAGACGGTTGACGCCGTTGTCCTCGGCGGCGAGCACGCGCAAGGCGGCGACCGGGCGGAAGGTCGGACGTGGGGGCGGCGGTTCGCCGGTCACGGCCGTGGCTTCCCCCAGATAGGTGAGGGGCGCGCGCAGGGTGAAGGTCGACCCGCGGTCCGGCGCGCTGAGCACCTCGATCCCGCCTCCCATCATCCGGGCGAGGTCCTGCGAAATGCTGAGCCCAAGGCCCGTGCCGCCGAAGCGGCGGGTCGTGCCGGAATCGGCCTGCGAAAACGCCTTGAACAACGCTCCGAGTTGCTCCGGCGACAAGCCGATGCCGGTGTCCTCCACCTTCAGCACGAGGTCCGCGCCCTGCCGCGACACGTCTAAGCGCACCTCGCCCGCCTTTGTGAACTTGCAGGCGTTTGAGATCAGATTGAACACGATCTGTCGCAGCCGCGTCGGATCACCGAGGTACCGGCCCTTGGCGTTGTCGGCGATCTCGACGTCGAAGGTCAGGCCCTTCTCCTCGATCAAGGTGACGAAGGTCGAAAAGGCCGAGCAGATGACCTCGTACAGGTCGAATTCGATATCCTCGAGCTCCCGCTTGCCCGACTCGATCTTCGCCATGTCGAGCACGTCGTTGAGGATCGCCATCAGGCCCCGGCCGGACGTCTGGATCACGTCCAGACGCTCCCGCTGTCTCGGAGGCATGTTGTCG
>CAIUZX010000466.1 GCA_903903715.1 uncultured Caulobacterales bacterium | reverse complement strand
TGCTGCGACGCAGCAACGGCGCCTTATGGCACACCGACCAGCACCAGTCGCTGGCTCGACGCCAGAAAAGCTGTCGCAGGCGCTCCGGAAGCAAAGCCATACCTTGAGACCAGTCGCCCGGGTGCGAACTACACAAGTAAGCCCAACTGTTTTGACGACGCCTTCGACACTGCGGCGACAATCCTGCAGGACAGGATCAAGCGCTTCGGCGCAGGCGCGCCTGCGGTGAAGGCCTGGCTTGCGACCCAGGACGCCGTGTTCGACGCCTGCAGCCGCGCCGAAGCCGCCCTGCCGACGCCCCTCAACGCTTCCCCCGACTGGCTCCGCGCAGATCGCGCCTATCAGGAGGCGGCTTTCGCACTCTACCAGGATCGCAACGAGGACGCGGCGCTTCGCTTCGAGACGATCGCCAAGGACCGCACATCGCCGTGGCGAACGACGGGTGTCTATCTTGCCGCCCGTGCGCGGGTGAAGGAGGCGATCGCGCGTCCAAGCCCTGCAGCGACCCAGGCTGCCGATCTCGCCATTGACCGGCTGGCGAAGGCCCCGTCAGACGCCTTCGGACGCTCGCGGCTGGTCGCGCTAAAGCATGTTCTCGATTTCCGCGTTCGGCCGCAGGCGTTGTTCAGGGAGCTGGAACAGATGCTCAGCCGACCGGAGGCGTCGCCTGAGACGGCGGTCGCATTCCGCGATCTCGTGGATCTCTCAGCCGACGGGAAGGGCGCGAGCGAGGCCCTGGACTGGATCGCGACCTTGAAGCCCGCCCCATCCGCTTCTGAGATGCAGGACATCAACGCAGGACCGGAGGCCAGTCAGGCAAGTCAGACAGCCGCGGCGGAAGCCCGCGCCAGGACACACGCCCTCGCCCACGCAATCGACCGTTTCACCCAGCGTAACGACCCAGCCTGGCTGATCGCAGCCCTCAGTCTGGCTGATCGAATGGATTCTCAGGCCCAGATGCTGGTTCGACAGGCTGAGAACATTCCTGCGGATGACCCAGCCTGGCTCACGGCGCAGTTTCACATCGTGCGTCTCACCATGACGACGGCGGACAAGGGTGATCTTCGGCGCAGGCTCGACGGCGTCTTGTCGAAATCGACACTGACAACTGGCGACCGCAATCTGTTCCAGTCCCTGCGCATGCAGCTGGCCGCCACGCCTGCGGACTTCCTCAAATACGCCCTGCGCACGAGGGTATGTGTCGACAACGGGGGAGAGTCTGCTACGGACGCGCGCGCTTGCGCGCGAGACGCCTGGCCGACGGACTCGGTTCAGCCTTATGGCGTCTATGACCAGGACAGCCGGGACGGGATGACCGGCTTCGGTGAAGACGCGCGGGCGCTGATCGACCGGCTGCCGCTCGATCTCCGTCGCGACATCGGGAGAGATCCGCAGCTTCCGGAGAAGCTGCGCCTTGACATGGCGCTGACCAACTTCGCCCGCGCGGTCGATCTTCAGGACAATGCGGCGATTGACGAGTTGAGCCTTGCGCTGGCCGCTCTTCTTCCGGATATGGCGGTCGAGTTCCGGGCGATCCCCAAGGCCGCGCCTGGGGCTGACAAGCGGTTCGCCGAGTTCTTCGTCCTCGCCAAGATCCCGGGGATCAAGGAAGACCTCATCAATCTGACGCGGCCACAGGGAAAGGTGGCGGACTACCAAGGTTATTGGTCCGTCTGGTTTGTCGAGGCCAAGGGCGCGCCGGCAAAAGGCGCAAGCCCGCCGCGGCTGGAAGCCTATCAGGTGGGCGGATATCGCGGCGAGGCGGGACGTCTTGAAGACAGCCGAACCGACCTTGTCTGTCTTGGCGAATGCGGCAAGGGTGCGGCGCCTTTGGTCGTGCCGCCCTTCGCAGCCAACGCCATGGCGAAAGGCGCCTCAGAACGCGGATATTTCCAGCACCCCGGCGTTGAGTACTCCGATACCGGCGCCGTCAAGCCATTGGCCCCGTCACCACCAGGCGCAGTGTGCGCCTGGGAGGAAATGCTGAC
Organism: uncultured Caulobacterales bacterium; assembly: GCA_903903715.1. Classification (GTDB taxonomy): domain Bacteria; phylum Pseudomonadota; class Alphaproteobacteria; order Caulobacterales; family Caulobacteraceae; genus CAIMFV01. The sequence continues at coordinate 7,446 of CAIUZX010000466.1, read as the reverse complement.
CTATATCTCAGCGCACCCGAAGGATCCAAGGGCGCCCGAGGCGCTCTACTGGCTTGTCCACGTGGGCCGTTTTGGCGGTAGCCACGATCATTCCGGCCGCCGCGCCTTCAAATTGCTCCACGCCCGCTATGGATCGAGCCCCTTCGCAAAGCAGACCAAGTACTTCTACGACTGAAGCGTCCGCAGCCAGGTCAGGATCGGCTGGCGCGTTCGAGCTGGATCACAGCGGGGGAGCGAAGGCCGGAGGTGTCATCAGCCCGTCGACCGAACTTGTTGAGCTCGGAAGCTGCGATGTCAAAACGCCGGTCCGGTCCGAAATATGAGCCGCATTCGATAAAGGCGCGCGTCGACAGCGACCAGATGATCCTGGACACGAAGGTTTCAGACGTCGTCGGCTTCCGGATTACGAAATTCGCGCCGCAGTTTCTGGCGAGTTCCAGGTTCTTCCGCGGAACATGCCCGTCATAGAGGATGACGGTCGCGAACTTGTTCGGGTCAAGCGTTGACCAGCGAAGCCATCTGACCAATTCAAAGCCGTTGCGATCACCCTTGATGTTTGAGTCGCAAACGATCAGATCGAATTCAGACCGCTCCAGAAAATCCTTGGCCTGTTCCGTGCTGTCCGCAGTGATCACCTTGCGAACACCCATGCCCCACAACAAATCACCCAGTATGGCGCCGCTCACCGTGGGCTCGACGACCATCGCGCTAATATTGGCGAAGTTGTATCGCTGAGTGTTCGCCGACTTGTGGGGCATGTGTACCTCGGTCGCAACGCGATACCCGAAACCACGCTTATTCGGATAGGGTTTTCATTTCGCAAACGCGCTGCGCGAAAGTCTCGCGAAGCTCTCAGGGACAACGGGGCCCTGATATCCGGCCAACCGGTCCCACCAAAGAAAAGGGCCGCTGCGGATGTCCGCAGCGGCCCATAGGCTCAAGTCTTCAGTCGCCCGTGATTACCAGGCCTTGCTGACCGTCACGAAGGCCTGACGACCGATCATGTCGTAGTTGCCGATGGCCGACGTTCCGATCCGGAACTCGCCGGTGGACACGGCCGGCGGAGACTCGTCGAACAGGTTCCGGAGACCGACAGTGGCCTTGACGTTCCAAGCCGGGAACTTCTGGGTCACCGAGACGTCGTGATAGATGCGCGCACCAGTATGGTAGTAATAATAGGTCTGCTGCGATGCATTACCGGCCGGCAGGTTGTAGTAACGCGTGTTGGCGAAGGTGTCGCCGCCGATGAAGGACGTGTCCGAACCCTTACCAATTGCACTGGTGTACCAGTACATCTTGGTGTTCCCGAGTTCCCAGGTCAGGCTGGCGTTACCCGCGAACACCGGCGCGTCATAGTTGAACGTACCGCCGTTGTAGTTGGTGATGCCGCTGTTCCCCAGAAGACGGGTCTTGTCGGTCGTGGTCCAGGTCAGGTTGCTGTCGAAGCTGACCTTGCCCCACTTGCCGAAGGTGTGGTTCCCGCGGAGCTCCACATCGATGCCGCGCACGCCTTGCGACGCCACGTTCACGTAGTTGTTGCTGACCGTGAGAATGTTCAGATAGCTCGGCGACGCCGGGTTCAGATCGCGGTTGAAGAGCGAGCAGAACGACGCGTTGCCTTGCAGGCACTGGGTGATGATGTTGCCCGAACCGAAGGTCGCGACTTCGTTGCTCACCCGGAAGGTGAAGTAGTCGACGTTCAGTTCAAGGTTCGCCCAGCTGAGCGGACCCATGTTCTTGGGCGTGAAGACGACGCCGATGTCCTTGGCCACCGAGGTTTCGGCCTTCAGATTGCCGATACCGCCGCCGGTGGAGATCGTGGCGCTTCCGCCGCCCCCATTCGGGCTGACGCCTGAATAGGTGCCGGGAATGCCAAGAGCCGCGCAGGCCGTCTGGATCTTCGCGCTGACGCCGCTCGATCCGTAGTTCACGCAAGGATCGATGCTGGTCTGGCCGAGGAAGCCGGTCTGGTGAGCGAGGTAGAGCTCATACAAGGCCGGCGCGCGGAAGGACGAGCCAATGGAACCGCGGAAGCGGATATCCGGCGAAACCGTCCAGTTGAGGGCGTACTTGTAGGTGCCCGTGGAGCCGTAGCTGTCATAGTCCGAGTAACGACCCGACGCCGACAGGTCCAGGGACCGGATGAACGGCAGGTTCTTGACGACAGGGATCTGAAGTTCGGCGAAGACTTCCTTCACCGCGTCAGAACCCGCCGTGTGGCCAGCTGCGGTCTGGCCCCAGAGGTTGCCAGCCTGAGTCTGAGGATCCGGCGTGTCGTTGATCTCGTCATGACGGTAGCTCGCGCCGACGGACCCCTGCAGCGGCCCGGCCGGCAGGTTGTACAACGGACCGGAGACGATCGCTTCACCGATATACTGTTCGTAGGTCGTCGTGCCGTGGGTCTTGAAGAACAGGAAGTCGTTCTCCGCCTGGGTGAACTGACCCGCGACGACCCGCTGGCTCAACCACGGAATACCGCCCGCCGGCAAGCCGGCGCAGCTGAAGTTCGAGAGGTTGGTTGTCGCAGGGTTACAGGCCGAGGCCGAGGTCGTCGTTGCGACCACGCGGTCGTTGTAGATGGCGTCAAACGTGTAGTTGGCGTCCGACTTCGAATAGGTCGCCGACACATCGTAGTTGAACCGGTCGAACCATCCCAGGTTCTTGAAGTCACCCTTCAAGCCGACAACGGCGCGAAGGTACTTCACATCCTGAGCATAGTCTGAAGGACGCTCGATGATCGGATAAACCGGCGTGACACCCGTGCCGAGGAAGATGTTGTTCGGGTTGCCGGCGATCCATGCCGAGCCAAGTTGCGGGAACAACTGCCGGGCGCCGATCTGAGACGACTTGCGCTCGCTGTACAGGAATTGTCCGTACCCGTGAGCATAGGCATTGAAGTCATAGCCGAAATTGGCGCTCACATTGTAGTGGCGATCCGGGAAGATCGTCGACGCCCGGTTGGTGAGCGGCGACGAATAGTTCGCATAAGGATAGGTGGACGGATAACCAGCGCGCGCCTGACGGGCGAAGAAGCTGTTCAGCGGACCGCCCAGACGCGCCGAAACGTTCGAGGTGACGTTGTTCCCTTGGGCTGAGGTCGGATAAATTACGCCGTTCTGCTTGTATTGGAACGTGCCGGCCGCCGTGGTGGCAATGTCATTGTTTGTCGAGTTATAGCACTTGAACGTCTGACCGTAGTTGTAGGTCGCAGGATCGGCCGTGTAGTCGATCCGAGCGCCCGTAGCGGGGTCGAACAGATAGTCCGCCGCGCAGGCCGTGTAATCACGTTGACCGCGACGCAGGATGCCCTGCTCAAAATATTCGGCGCCAAGCTCGACATAGCCCTTGTCGAAGGTCTTACCCCAGTCACCGCTCAAGGTGTAGGAGTTGCCGTTGCCATGCTCGGACTGGTTCGTGTTGAGCGTGAAGACGGCGCCGTCATTCTTGTGCTTGGTGATGATGTTGACGACACCGGCGACGGCGTCGGAACCGTAGATCGACGACGCGCCGTCCTTCAGCACTTCGATGCGATCAATGATTTCGCGCGGGACCACGTTCAGGTCGACGGGCCCAACGGTTCCGCCAACGCCCGCGGGACCGACCCGCTTGCCGTCGATCAGGATGATAGACCGCTGAGCGCCAAGGCGGCGAAGGTTGAGCGTCTTCGCGCCCGGACCGCCGCCGACCAGGTAACCGGTCAACTGATCGTTCGTCTGGAAGGAGTTGGCGCCGACCGACGACTGCTGCAGCAGCGACGCCGTGTCGGAGAACCCTGCCAATGTCGCGTTTTCGTTCGAAATGACGGTGATCGGATCCGGCGACGAGAAGGCGTCGCGCTTGATCCGCGAACCGGTGATGACGATCTGCGAAACCGTGCTTGCGTCATCCTTGCCAGACGTGGACTGGGCGTACGCGCCAGACCCCACGGCTAGAGTGATGAGCGTCGAGCTCAACAAAACACTTCGAAATAACATGTACGCCCCCGAAAGATGTTCGTCACAGGACACCACCCACGACGATCCAAGCGCGCACTGTTTCTAAAAATTTTACGAAAAATCAACACAAAGTACCTTTGCGGCGCGATTGTGTCGAACTTTGTGACATTTCGCACACATTTTGGGCTCGACTCCGTGACGCTTTGGGCGCCAACGACGCGTCAAGCGGATTCCGGAAGGAAAGGATTCCGATCGGGCAATCGAAGAGAGTATCGACGACCACCTTCGCTCGCATCGCCGTTAAAAATATTATTCCCCAGATTCGATCTGGACGAACGGGACATAAATCGCTTTCTTAATACTCTGTTAGGCTCGAGATCGAGCAGTCCTCCCGGGTTCAGGTACGAGTTCCATGCGCTCAGTGTTTCTTGGTACAGTCTGTTTGTCGTTTCTGGCGCTCGCCCTTGGCGCGTCAGCATCCCCTGCCCGCGCAGCGGACACTCCCAACACCGTGTCTCAGGTCACCGTTCCTCCGCCCGGCAAGGGCGTCCTGCTGCCCATTTCCGCATACGGAGCTTTGGCCAGCACAGATCGCCTCGTGCTTTCGTCTTCCGGCAATCGACTCGCGGCGTTCCTGAACAAGGGCGAGCAGAAAGTCATCGTTCTTCGACGTCTCGACGGCGACAAGAGCGTCATCAAAACCATTCAATTGAACGATCGGGTCGGGGGAGCGCAATGGGCCGATGACGAGCATCTGTTTGTCTATACGCACCGCACCTTGGACACCGGGACGGACCATGTCCGGGAAGCCAGTTTCCTCTACCTGATAAACCTGAAGACAGGAAACACTACTCAGGTGGCCCCCGACGGTGATTTCGTGGCGGGATTGCCGGAACTCATCATCCGCAAGGACGGGCGACTCTACGGTTTCTTCCAGAGCGACCGCTTTCTGATCCGCCAAGATCTCGACACCCTCGCGTGGACCGTCCTTGCGAAGGCGGGCGAGAACCAGGGTGATTTCGTTCTGACCGCTGAGGGCGATATCGCCGCCCGCATGGAATTCAACGATCACGGCAAGAAGTGGAAAATCCTGAAGGGATTGGGCGACCCAACAGTGCTGGCTGAAGGCGAAGCGGAAGTCGGCGGAGGCCGTGTGCGTGGGCTGGGCAGAACCCCCAACACTGTCCTCGTCGCGAACGACGAGAACGGAACCCTGTCGGGCATTCGGGAGTATGATCTCTCTACCGGCAAGGCGTCTGCGCCTCTGGTGGAGGGCATCGAGGCGTCGGTGATCCATAGTCACTCGAGCCTTCTGCTCGAGGGATTTGGCCTCGAAGGCTTCCTCGAGGACACCTACTTCCTGGATGAGGCGCTCCAGGCGAAGTGGGAAGGCGTGAAGGCCGCCTTCAAGGGGCGCAAGGTTAGTCTCCAGAGCCGCGACAGGGCCAACTTGAAGTGGGTGATCTTGGTCTCCGGCGCGGGCGATTCCGGACACTATTATCTCGTCGATCTCGGCGCCAAGCAGGCGATCCCCCTTGGCGCACAGTACCCTGACATTTCTTCCGATCACGTCGGGAATTTTGACTGGGTTGACTACAAGGCCAAGGATGGAACGGCGCTGAAGGCTTTGGTCACCTTGCCGCCCGGCAAGACCTTCGACTCGGTCAGATCGAGCCCTGCCATCGTCTTGCCGCATGGAGGCCCGCAGGGTCGAGACTATTACGGCTTTGGCTGGTGGGCTCAGGCGCTGGCCAGCCGAGGCTATGTGGTCATCCAGCCGCAGTTCCGGGGTTCCAGCGGCTATGGACAGGAATTTGAGCGGGCCGGTTGGGGCCAGTGGGGCCGTCTGATGCAGACCGACGTGTCTGACGCCCTCAAGGCCATGGTCGACAAGGGCTGGGTGGACGCGGGCCGCGTCTGCATTGTGGGGTGGAGCTATGGCGGCTACGCCACCATGGCCGGGGTCACCTTGCAGAACGGGATTTATCGCTGCGCGGTCGCGGGCGCTGGGGTGTATGATCTCAACGCCATGTTGCTCTGGAATCGTGATCGGTACGGGAAACTTCAGGGATCCCAGAGGTACTGGAAGACCTCGATGGCGTTGAAAAACGAGTCAGATCCCGCCGGCGCTCTGGTTTCTCCGGCAAAAAATGCGGCGAACGTGACGGTGCCGGTGATGCTCATTCACGGGCGGCAGGACACCACGGTTCCGATCGAGCAGAGCGAAGAAATGGCCGCGGCATTGCGAGCGGCGGGCAAACCCTTCGAGTACGTTGTCCTGGAAAACGAGACTCACCATCTCGAGTCGGGCTCGCTCCGAACCAAGATGCTGGAATCGATGATCGGCTTTGTGGTCAAGCATAATCCACCCAACTGAGGAGGCGGCCTTATGGACAACAAGACGTCTGGGGCTGGCTGGTTCGGGCCGAAGCGTTTCGGCTTCGGCATCGGTCCGACGCGCTGGCAGGGATGGGCGGTGATGCTGGCGTTCGTCGTCGGCGCGGTCGGCGCAGCACAAGCGTTCGAGGGTCAACCAACGCTGTTATACGGCGCTATGGCCGCGTTGTTGGTGTCGCTTGCGGTGATCGTTTTTGCGACCTATCGACGACATTGAGATGTGTCCGCCGTCTGAATGTCGGCCCGCGTACAGGTAGTGTCGGTTTAATTGATCAGGACAACGTCCTCGATTGGTAGGGGCACTGAGAGTCGAACTCAGATCTCGCACTAATCTGGTGCTTACGGATTATAAATCCGCCGCTCTACCGTTGAGCTATACCCCCGCCTCAATCACTCAAAGCGGTGATCAGGCGGGTATTCGAAAGGGGCTCAACGGGCTTGGGTCTCGCATACGCAAAGACTACAACGATCAATTCGATCAATGCAATCGCCGTCAGTCATATTGGCGAGGTCGCCATCAGAATGGGTGGGTTTTAATTCGGACGCACCCTACGCCGACACGGCATTGGCTCTTCCGAACTAAAATGGTGCCGCCTGCGTGACTCGAACACGCGACCCCCGCATTACGAATGCGGTGCTCTACCGGCTGAGCTAAGGCGGCCCTGGGCCGTTTTACGGTCCGGCGTGTTTAGCGGGCAAAGACCCCTTTGCCAAGGGCTTAGCGGACGCCTGTCACCGTGTCGTGCGTCGCCGCCGCGTCACCGGCGCAGGTGTTCGGGGCGCGTTGTGCGTGGAGTCGTCGTAAGGGCCCGGATCGTCCGGGATCGGCGGCGCAAGCTCGCCGCTTCTGTCGGCGGCGAAAAAGGGTGTCGACGACGTGTAGGCGACCGGGAGGTCGGGGAGTTCGCTCAAGATCCGCTCGCCGCGTTCCAATCTTGGATGGATGAGTTCTCCGGTTTCGGCGTAATGCGACACCAGTCGGCTCCAGTCCGCAGATCCGTAAGCGAAGACGCGGCCCTCAGGATCAATGTCGCTCCAGTCCGGCTCAATGGCGGCGACGCCGGCGCGCGCGATCCAGCCCCTGGCTTCGTCGGGCTCGTGCGCCGCGAGGGCG
>CAIUZX010000465.1 GCA_903903715.1 uncultured Caulobacterales bacterium | reverse complement strand
GGGACGTGCCCGCCACTGTCCAGCCTTCGCGTCGCAGACGCGCACCCAGGACTTCTGCCGTGTAGCCGAAGCCGTGGATCAGCAGTTTCACTTGGCGCCGAGCAGGGGGGCGAGCGCGGCGCGAGCTGCGCTTTCAAGATCTGGGCGCTTGAGCGTCAGGGCGACGTTCGCCCGCAGCCAGCCGATCCGGTCCCCGCAGTCATAGCTCTCGCCCTCATAGTCGTAGGCGTGGAAGGCCTGGGTCTGCATGAGCTTGGCCATAGCGTCGGTGAGCTGGATCTCCCCGCCTGCGCCGCGCTGGCGCTCCGACAGGATGTCGAAGATCTCCGGCTGGAGGACATAGCGGCCGAGCACCGACAGGTTGGACGGGGCCGTCCCTTGCGGCGGCTTTTCCACCATGCCGGACATCTTGATCAGGCGGCCGTCGCGGGAGACGGGGGTGACGACGCCGTACTTGTGCGTCTCGCTCTCCGGCACCGGTTCGACCACCACGATATTGCCGCCGACCTGGTTGTAAGCCTCGATCGCCTGACCGATGCAAGGGGTGGGGCCGTCGACGATCACGTCGGGCAGGAGCACGGCGAAGGGCTCGTCGCCGATGATGTCACGGGCGCACCAGACGGCGTGGCCGAGGCCGTGGGGCGCCATCTGGCGCACGTAGGAGATCTCTCCTTCCTTGGGCAGGTCCGCCAACAGGGCGTCGAGAAGCTCGGTCTTGCCCTTGGCCTTCAGGGTCTCTTCCAGCTCAACGTGATGGTCGAAATAGTCTTCCATCGCGGTCTTGCCGCGCCCGGTCACCAGCACGAAGTGCTCGATCCCCGCCGCTCGAGCTTCGGCGATCACGTGGTGGATTAGCGGGCGGTCGACCACGGGAAGCATCTCCTTGGCCACCGTCTTGGCGGCGGGGAGCATGCGGGTGCCGAGGCCCGCAACGGGGAAGATCGCCTTGCGTACGCGTTTCATCAGGTCCTGTCCGTCGACTGGAGAAAAGGGGTGTCAGTTGGCGTTGCGGGCCTGTCTATTCGACTGTCACCGACTTGGCCAGATTCCGCGGCTGATCGACGTCCGTCCCCTTCTGCACAGCCACGTGATAGGCGAGCAGCTGGATCGGGACGGCGAAGGCCAGCGGGGCGATCAGCGGGTCGCAGGCGGGCACGATCAGGGAGCGGACCCCTGCCGGGGCCTTGGCGGCGCCCGCGGCGTCCGCGATCAGGATCACAGGCGCGCCGCGGGCCCGAACTTCCTGAAGGTTAGACATGGTCTTGTCGAACAGGCCGTCGGACGGGGCGATGACAATGACGGGGGTGTCTTCGTCGACGAGGGCGATGGGGCCGTGCTTCAGCTCGCCCGCCGGATAACCTTCTGCGTGGATGTAGCTGATTTCCTTGAGCTTCAACGCGCCTTCCATGGCCAGTGGATAGGCCGGGCCGCGGCCGAGATAGAGGACATCGTCGGCCTTGGAGAGCTCATAGGCCAGGGCCTTGATGTCCGCTTCCACACCCATCGCCCGGGCGATGGTGCGCGGCGCCTCCATCAGCACCTGCACCAGCCTGGCTTCCTCGGCCGCCGTGATTTTGCCGCGCTGGGAGGCTGCGGCGACAGCGAGGGCGGAGAGGGCGCAGACCTGGGCGGTGAAGGCCTTGGTCGAAGCGACGCCGATCTCTGGTCCCGCATGGGTTGGCCACATCCGGTCCGCCTCGCGGGCCATGGTGCT
>CAIUZX010000464.1 GCA_903903715.1 uncultured Caulobacterales bacterium | reverse complement strand
TGATCGCCTGGCGCGCCGCCAATTTCAAACCGCCGCCGGAGCCGGTTGAGGCCGCACCTCCCGTCGATCAGGAGGAGCCGATCAGTTCGGCTCTGGCCATGGACGATGTGAAAATCGAACTCGGCTATGGGCTGCTCGTTCTGATCAACGACGTCGACGGTCGAAAGCTGACGGACCAGATCCGGGCGCTTCGGCGAACGCTGGCCCAGGAATACGGCTTCGTCATGCCCAGCGTGCGCATCCTCGATAACATGCGCCTGCCGACAGAGGGGTACTCGATCCGGATTCGGGAGATGGAAGCTGGGGCCGGAGAGGTCAAGATCGGCGCGCTCATGGCGATGGACCCCCGCGGTCAACAGGTGGATCTTCCCGGCCAGCATGTCCGCGAACCCGCCTTTGGCCTGCCTGCGACCTGGATCGACGAGCATCTCCGCGAAGAGGCGACCTTCCGCGGGTACACCATTGTGGATCCGGCGACCGTGCTGACCACGCACCTGACCGAAATTCTGAAGGACGCGATGCCGGAGCTTTTGTCCTACTCGGAAGTTCAGAAGCTGCTTCGCGATCTGCCGCAGGAGCACAAGAAGCTGGCGGAAGATCTGATCCCGAGCCAGGTCTCGGCTTCCACCGTCCAGCGGGTGCTGCAGGCGCTGTTGAAGGAGCGAGTCTCCATCCGGGATCTGCCGACTGTGCTCGAGGGCATCGGCGAAGTTGCGGGTCAGAATGCAGGCCTCACCACGATCATCGAACATGTCCGCGCGCGCTTGGCCAAGCAGCTCTGCTGGCAGAACCGGGCCGATGACGGCTCCGTTCCCATCATCACCCTGACGCCGGATTGGGAACAGGCGTTCGCGGACGCCCTGATCGGGCAGGGCGACGACCGTCAACTCGCTCTGGCGCCGTCGAGACTTCAGTCCTTCATCCAGTCCGTTCGCGAAGCCTTCGACAATGCGGCTCAGATCGGGGAAACACCTGTGCTGCTGACCAGCGCAGGCATCCGCCCTTATGTCCGCTCCATCATCGAGCGCGTCCGAAGCCAGACGACGGTCCTCAGTCAAAACGAGATTCACCCAAGGGCGCGCCTGAAGACTTTGGGACAGATCTGATCACGAAGAGGTGGAATCTGGCTTCTCGATGCGTAGGAATGCGGTAGCCTTTTCCTCCGTGTCGACACCTAACCTCTTGGCCCCGCATGAGCACAGACATCGCCTCTGGTTCCGCGCCATCTCCGCGCCCCTCGCAGGTGTTCTTTGATCGCCATGAGCTTGACCAGATCCTTCGCGTGTATGGCCGGATGGTCGCTGCGGGGGAGTGGCGCGACTACGCCATCGGCGGCGGTCGTGACGCCGCGGTCTTCGCGATCTTCCGGAGAACCTCTGAGGCGCCGGCCTATCGGATTGAAAAGCGGCCGGAGCTCGCCCGAAAGCAAGGTGCTTTTGCGGTCATTGGAACGGGAGATGTCGTGTTGCGTCGCGGGCAGGAGCTCGCTCAGGCCCTCAAGGTGTTTGACTCCCGAAAGTTCAAGGTGATTGAGTGACGACCGACGGACCGGCCAAACTGCAGGTGGTCGCGGTCGCCTGTTCAGGTCGGCACACCTTCACCAAGCCTCCGGCGCTGTTTATCCGACTGATTGAGGGACATGGCGTCGAAGGCGACGCTCACGCTGGCGCGACGGTCAAGCACCGAAGCCGGGTCGCGGTTGATCCCTCTCAGCCGAATCTTCGGCAGGTTCACCTGATCGCATCCGAACGTCTGGATCGACTTTCGGTCGCGGGCTTTCGCGTTTCGCCGGGCCTGCTCGGCGAAAATGTTACGACCTTTGGCATCGACCTCTTCCGTCTCTCGGCAGGGACTCGGCTCGGACTAGGGAATGATGCAGAAATCGAGATCACCGGCCTGCGAAACCCGTGTGTGCAGCTCGATCGGTTTCAGAAGGGACTGATGGCGGCGACGCTCGGTCGCGGGACGAATGGAGAGGTCACACTGGAAGCCGGCGTCATGGCGGTCGTGACGCGAGGGGGTGAGGTCCGCGCGGGCGACACCATCACGGTTCAACCCCTTCAAGGGCCCCACCGTCCTCTGCGGCGCGTCTGAAGCGACAGAGTTAAGCGCGCCTTAAGGGGCGGCGGGACTATGATCATCCCCGCCTCTGATCGCGATGAACTTGAGGAAAATGTTCCAAAATCCGAGCGGACTACGCCACATCTTATCATCGCGAGGGGTCGCAAAGGCGCTGTTGATCGCGCTAGGCCTTAGCATCTCATTGTGCCTGTGGGTCGCCCGCACGCCCCTGCCTGACCCCCCGCCGTCTCGTGCGCATCCTCCCGGCACAACCGACGCCGGCCTCTATCGCGCGATTGTGGCCCGCGTCAGAAATGGACAGGATTATGAGTCGGCGGCCGTGGCGGAACATCGGCGGCTCGGATACCCGCTACACCCGTTTGTCGTGGTCCGGCCTCCGGCGCTTGCGACGCTGCTGGCCCGCCTCCCACAGGTGGGATACGCGATCCTGCTTTACGCAGTCTTGGCGTTGGCTGTTGTGGTGGTGTGGTGGAGGCGCATCGCGACGTCGAGCGAGGACTTGAAGCGTAGGCGCCTTTTTCTGATCGCGGGACTCTTGAGCGGTTTGGCGGTGGCCTTGTTCACATCACCGGCGACCACGTATTTCACCGAGACATGGTCCGGCCTGCTGATCACCCTGACACTCGGTCTCCGGACCGACCAACGCTACCTCGCGTCGGTTCTCACCGGCCTTGCTGCGGGGATATTGCGCGAGCTCGCCATTCCGTTTCTGGGACTGATGGCGGTGCTGGCGATTTCAGAACGTCGGCGCGGGGAAGGCGCGGCATTCTTCGCGGCAATGATATTCGCGCTGGCGCTGCTGGCGAACCATGGTCTGAAGGTGAACGCTCTCGCCGCGCCGCAGGATCTGGCCTCACCCGGCTGGGTGAAGTTCGGCGGGCTGGCGTTCGTCCTGAAGGCCGTAAACTTGAATGTCGCATCGAGCGCCTTCGGACTTTGGCTGACAGCCGTCCTGGCGCCGCTTTCGCTTTTCGGGGCCTGTGCGTGGGGCGGAGAGACCGGGCGGCGACTGTTCGCGACCCTGGGCGCGTATCTCGTAGCGTTCTCGATCATCGGCCGACCCGAGAACGACTATTGGGGGTTTCTGATCGCCCCGCTGGTTGGACTCTGCGCCGCCGCCGGGCCCTTCGTGGCCGCTAACCTGTTCCGCATCGCGACCAAGTCATCCGTGGCGAACTAACGACTGGCGCCGGGTCTCCACAAAACGTCACCCGCTTCGCCCTGAGCGTGCCTCGCGGCGACAAAGAGAAAATCCGACAGCCTGTTCAGGTAACGCATCGCGTCTCTGGAGACGGTCTCTCCTTCGACACGCGAGAGGGCGACCGCCCGGCGTTCCGCACGCCGACAGACCGTGCGCGCCAGATGCAGATGCGTCGACGCAGGCGTGCCCGCCGGCAGAACGAAAGAGGTGAGGTCGGACAAGGGGCCGTTGAGATGGTCGATATCCGTTTCGAGGCGCTTCACCTGACCGGCCGTGATGCGAAGGGCGGGGAAACTTGCGTCTTCACGCTCGGGTGTGGCGAGATCGGCCCCCAGATCGAAGAGCTCGTTCTGGATTCTCGCCAGGATGGCGTCGAGCACAACGTCTTGTGAGGTATAAAGGCGGACAAGTCCTATGCAGGCGTTGGTCTCGTCCACGTCGCCATAGGCTTCGACCCGAGCGGAAGACTTTGGCGTCGTTTCGCCGGTCGCGAGGCGTGTATCGCCGTCATCACCCGTTCGGGTGTAGATGCGGTTCAGGGTCACCATCAGTGATGCGAGGCCTTGTAGATGAACCCGATGATCAACATGACCACCGCAACCGCCTGGGTCATCACGCGCCAGCGCATGAACTTGTTGGAGTTCGCCGCCGCATAATCGCCGCCACGGGCCATCGCCACCATGCCCATCATGAGTGACCCCAGAACCGCCAGAAGCGAAACGAGGATCATAATGTCGATGAAGATGCCCATTAGAATGCTCAAGTCCTCTTTTTAAGGATCAGCCGTTGCGGCCGTCCTCCAGCAGGCGTCTTGCGATCACCTGCGCCTGAATTTCTCCAGCGCCCTCGAAGATGTTCAGGATGCGCGCGTCACACAGGATCCGGCTGATCGGGTATTCCAGCGCAAAACCGTTTCCGCCGTGGATTTGCAGAGCGTTGTCCGCCGAGGCCCAGGCCACCCGAGCCGCGAGGAGCTTGGCCATGCCGGCTTCGAGGTCGCAACGCCGGTCCTGATCCTTTTCGAGGGCGGCGAAATAGGTCAGCTGTCTCACGCCCATGATCTCGGCCGCCATCATGGCGAGCTTGTTGTGCACGCGCGGGAAGCTGAAAATCGGTCCGCCGAACTGTTGGCGCGTCAGGGCGTAGGCGAGGCCTTCCTCGAGTGCGGCTTGCGCCACGCCGACGGCGCGCGCGGCGGTCTGTATCCGGGCGCTTTCGAAGGTCGCCATCAGTTGCTTGAAGCCCTGACCCTCGACACCGCCCAGGAGGTTGGCGCGCGGGGCCGTGAACCCGTCGAAGCCGATCTCGTATTCCTTCATCCCGCGGTAGCCGAGAACCTCGATTTCGCCACCGCTCATTCCCTTGGCGGGGAAGGGATCGACATCGTCACCGCGGGGTTTTTCAGCCAGCAGCATCGACAGGCCACGATAGTCCGTCGTATCCGGATCGGTTCTCACAAGAAGCGTCATCAAGTCGGCGCGCGCGGCGTGGGTGATCCAGGTCTTGGCGCCGGACACGACGTATGTTTCGCCAGTAAGCGCCGCGCGCGTGCGCAAGGATCCAAGATCCGAACCCGTATTCGGTTCTGTGAAGACCGCAGTTGGCAGGATCTCCGCCGAGGCGATCTTGGGCAGCCAGTGGGCCTTCTGCTCATCGGTGCCACCGGTCAGGATCAGCTCCGCCGCGATCTCGGAGCGGGTTCCTAGGGAGCCGACACCGATATAGCCTCTGCTCAGAACTTCCGAGACCACGCACATGGCCATCTTGCCAAGGCCCGAGCCGCCGAATGTTTCAGGAATGGTCAGGCCGAACACGCCCAGTTCGCCCAATTCCTTTACCAGCTCCAGAGGGATCAGTTCGTCACGCAGATGCCAGCCGTGGGCGAAGGGTGTGACCTTTTCGGCGGCGAAGGCGCTGAACTGGTCACGGATCATGGTCATGGTCTCGTCAAGCCCGGCATCCTCCACGGACGCCCGGCCCTGGGAGGCCGCGACGAGGTCGGCGAGGGCGGTCTTGTCGGATTGTCCGACGCGTGCGCGCCAGAGATCAGCGATGTGGGCGCTGAGTGACAGGCCGAAATCCGCCGGCCGGACCGTCTCACCCTGATTCATCGGCAAACCGCCGACGAGCTGGGCCGAATATTCGCAGAACAGGAGTCGCAGCAGGAGTTCTTCTGCGTCTCCGAACCGCCCGGCCGACGACTGCCGCTCGCGCCAGGCCGCAACCTGCCGGAACGTCTGCGCATAGGTGGCCACCCAGGCTAGACCGTGAACCTCATGCTGATGACGGTCAAATGCTGTGCGGTCGATCCGTCCGCCGACGGAGAGAAGCGTCCTGACGGAAGCGGTAACGTCCGCTTGATAGGAGTCAGCCCACCGGCACGTTTCATCAATGAGCGCGGAAAGTTCCGAATCGGAGGAGACGCGGGTGGCGACGGCGATGCTCATGGCGATCCCTGAACTGGCGTAATTCGTCAACGAGTATAGGAACGATCCGCCGTGGAACAAGGCGACGGGCGTGGATCAGGACCCTGAAGTCTAAACCGTAGCGTTTTTAAGCCCTTGATTGGCCAGAGTGACGTCCACGCCGTTGACGACATCACGGCAGAAATCGACAACGCCTTGCATGACCTTTCCCCGCTGACGGTCAACGGTGATGAGGTGATAGCAATCGTCGAGATAGAGTTTGCGCACAGGCCCTGAAACGCGTGTCGCGAGGCGTTCCGCATTTCTGATGTGGGTGATGTCGTCTTCGATCGCATGAGCGATCAGAACCGGCGCAGTGACTTTCGCGAGATCCCGCTCCACCCACTTCACCAAGTCGAGGTTCTCGACGAGCGTTATGCCAGGTGTCGACGGCAGGCCGACATCCTTCACATTGTCCGAGAACAGCATTTCTGCGACGACTGCCCGCAGGCGCTCATCCTTGATGCCGTAGGGCGGATGCTCCTTGAACCGGATGCGGTTGATGAGGGGCACATGTCGGAACAAGGGAATGACAACGATCAGCTTGTTGACTGACCAACCATCGTAACGAAAGGTCGCCGCCAAGGACAATACGCCGGCGACTCGATCGGGATGACGCTCGGCGAGGGCCAGAGCGATCACCGCGCCGACGGACAAGCCGCCGACGAACGCCTTCGAGCCGTCCGCAGTCATCCGCAGCAACTCCGCCTCTGCGCCGCCCACCCAGTCCCGCCAGCCGGTCTTCATGAGCGTGGCTTCGTCCACACCGTGACCGGGCAAGAGAGGGGTTTCCACTTCGAAACCCGCACGTCGGAGTCCGCGCGCGATCGACTGCATTTCTGCAGGCACGCCAGTCAGGCCGTGAATGAGGAGCACGCGGGAGGGAGTGGTCATCTAACGATCACACGAAGAGCTAACAGGTGAATGTGCGTGTATCGAAGGCGTTAGATCCGCGCCTGTCTCGGCGTTTCGCCTCAAGCAATCCGCTGGGCCGCTGTCGTTGTGAGTTCGCCAAGTTCCGGCAGCATCGCCCGAACCGTGGCGAAACTCTCGAACGGGATCGAGTCCTGACCACGACGGAGACGCTGCTCAAGCAGCCAGCCCTTCGCGAAGACCACATCGCACACGTCCGACACGCACGCGTCAGACCGACCGTCGCCGATGTGGACAAGGCGCGTAGGGGCGTTCACCACGGCGCACTTGCAGACGCCTGAACCGCAATTGGCCGCCGCATGCGGGAAGCGGACGCTCCAGCGATCCTCGCCCATGTGCACAAGCCGGTTGGCGATGATCGGCACGCCACGCACGCCCATCCGGGCCAAAACCCGCCGAACAACCCAGTCAAAGCCGTCGGACACCACGCTGACCGGGGCGCCCAGCTTCAGGCAGTCTCCGAAGAAGGCCGCAGCCTCAGGGTCAACCTCAATCCCATCTATGAATTGATCAAGCTCCCGAGGAGAAGCGCGCAACAGTTCGGCTTGCGCCGCCAGGCACTCGCGTGATCCGATGCGGCCTGCTTTCCACTCCGCCTCGACATCCTCCCATGCAGGCATGGCGAATGTCTCGAGGATCGCATCGACCGTGTCTGCGCACGTGATCGTGCCGTCGAAGTCGCAGGAGATGGAAAGGTGCATGGAGGCCAAGTGGTTAAGAGACGTTGATTTCCTAACGCCGTCTTACCTCAGCCGGGCTCTCCCAGGCCTGTCCGGAACTTGTCTTCGCGGCAAAGTCTGTGGCGAAAATAGGGCAAATTCGCCCTTTGGGCGCATTCCTAAACCCGCTTTGCGATCAGAACTGCGTTTAGACCGCCAAAGGCGAAGGAGTTGGAGACAACGGCCTGGAAGTTATGCGCCTCGGGCTCCATCACCAGAGGGACATCACACTCAGGGTCGGGCCCGAGGCTGTTCAGGATCGGCGGCGCGAGGTTATTCACCATCGCCTGGATGCCCGTGACGAGCTCGATCGCGCCTGCGCCGCCGATCAGGTGCCCGTGTGCGGACTTGGTGGCGATGACGCGGTTTTGCGCCACATCCGCCCCATAGACCGATCGGATGGCCCCGGACTCAATCTTGTCGTTCAGCGCTGTCCCGGTGCCATGGCTCGAAATCAGAACCGGCGTATCGAGAGACAGGCCTGCATCCTCATGGGCTGCGCGAATGGCGGCTTCCGCGCCGCGACCGTGCGGCATGGTGATGTGGTGGGCGTCGGAGGTGGCGCCATAGCCCGCGAGCTCGGCGATGATGTGCGCGCCCCGCGCCTTTGCGTGCTCGTAATCCTCCAACACGAGGGCGGCGGCGCCTTCACCCAACACCATGCCCCTACGGTCGATCGAGAATGGGCGACAGGTGTCGTCCGCCATCGCCTTCAAGGCGATCCACCCCATCCAGGACCCGTAGGTCAAGGCCGCTTCCGACCCGCCGACCACGGCAGCGTCCGCGCGACCCGATCGGATCATCCAGAGGCCTTCCCCAATGGCGTGCCCCGACGACGCGCAGGCCGAAGCGACCGTGAACGCAGGTCCCTGCACGCCGAACAGCATCGACAGATGGCTGACCGGCGCAGAGATCATCTGCTTGGGGATGCTCAAGGGGTGAACATTGGTCGCGCCCTTGAGGAAAGCGCGGCTGTAGCCGTCCTCGATGGTCTGGTTGCCGCCGGAGCCGCATCCCCAGACCATGACTGTGCGATGTTCGAGCGTCGGATGTCCGATCAGCCCCGACTGGGTCAATGCTTCCTGGCCAGCAACGACGGAAAAGGCGGAAAACGGGTCGAGATGGGCGATGGGCCTTGGGCCAAGCCGTGCTTCAAGCTGCGAGGTGTCGAGCACCGGCGCCACGCCAGCCGGTCCCCCGTACTTGTGGATGGACCCGTCACCGATGTCACGTTGGATCTGGGATATCCCGGTCCGACCGGCCGCTAGCGCATCCCAGTGCGCGTCGAGTCCCTGACCCAGCGCGGACACGGCGCCCATCCCTGTGATGACGACACGGCGGTGGGCCATCGGATACGCCTCTCAATCAGTCTAGGTTGCTTGCAATTGGAGCCGATACGGGATCAGCCGGCCGCGGCTTTGGTTTCGGCCTTGGCCTGAACGACGCTTATGAACTCGGCGAGGGTCTTCACCTCGGCGACGTCCGTCTGCTCGATGATGACGCCGAACTTGTCTTCCAATGCGAACATCACGCTGATCATATCGAGCGAAGCGATGTTCAGCGCCTCCAACGTCGCTTCCGGCTTCAGGTCGGCGCGGTCGATCGGCACCTCTTCGGCGATGATGTCGAGGATCTGGTCGGCGGTGATCGCCATGGAACGTCCTTCTTAAGATCTCGGGGCCGGCGACAGTCTCCAGCCAAATTTCAGCGCGGGACCTTAGCGGCAATCGCGACCGGTGAAAACCGTCGGATTAGGCTGGATATCGCGTTGATTACAACTCCTCCGCCGGCGTCGCCTCAATCTGTTGACGACGAACGCTCGCGCGAACCTTTTCACTTTCCGACTTCAACTGGCCACACGCAGCCAAAATGTCGCGTCCGCGCGGGGTGCGAACCGGGGATGCATA
Source organism: uncultured Caulobacterales bacterium (assembly GCA_903903715.1). Taxonomy (GTDB): domain Bacteria; phylum Pseudomonadota; class Alphaproteobacteria; order Caulobacterales; family Caulobacteraceae; genus CAIMFV01. The sequence continues at coordinate 1,089 of CAIUZX010000464.1, read as the reverse complement.
TCCTCCCCTGTTCAGTATCGATGCGAAAGTTTCGATCGTTCGACCGTCGGAACACTCGAAACTGGAGCCTGGCCATGGATTGAACGGGATGAGATTGATCTTGGCGGGGATGCCCTTGATCAGCTGCATCAGGCGCCGGGCGTCAGCGGGGCTGTCGTTCACGCCTTTGAGCATCACGTACTCAAACGTGACGCGTCGCGCATTGCTAAGGCCAGGATAGGCCTTGACGGCGTTAAGGAGAGCTTCAATCGGATAACGGCGGTTCAACGGAACCAGTTCGTTGCGAAGCTCATCAGTGGTCGCGTGCAGCGAAATGGCCAGCATGGCCTGCGTCAATTCGCCCGCTCTCGGAATGTCGGGCACGACCCCCGACGTGGAGATGGTGATCCGCCGACGTGAGATGGCGAGCCCCTCTCCATCAGAGATGATCTCCACTGCGGCGGCGACGTTGTCGAGATTGTACAGCGGCTCGCCCATGCCCATGAAGACGACGTTTGAAAGGCGCCGATCCTCCTTCGGGGAGGGCCATTCGCCGAGATCGTCCCGGGCGACCTGCACCTGCGCCACGATCTCCGCCGCCGTGAGATTGCGCACGAGGGGCTGCGTTCCGGTATGACAGAAGGTACAATTGAGCGTGCAGCCCACCTGGCTGGAAACGCACAGGGCGCCCGCACGACCCACATCAGGAATGTAGACCGTCTCGACCTCAATGCCCGGAGCGGTGCGGATCAACCATTTGCGCGATCCGTCCCGGCTGACCTGACGCTCCACAACTTCAGGCCGGTCCAGCGTGAAGTGATCGGCAAGATCGCTCCGAAGCGCTTTTGCGACATCGGTCATCTGGGCGAAGTCCGTCACGCCGAAATGATGTATCCAGCGCCATAGCTGGGTCGCCCGCATCTTCGCCTTTTCCGGAGGCGTCAATCCGGTGGTCGTCAGCACCTGCGCCAATTCTACACGCGTGAGCCCGCCAAGGTTGACGGGCTGAGCCGGCCGAGGGCTGGCGTCAGCCGCGTGAGGTGCGCGTGAAAGATCGAGCGATAGGCTCGCCATGAGGGCCGGTTCTGAGGTTGGATGACTGTGTGGGCG
>CAIUZX010000463.1 GCA_903903715.1 uncultured Caulobacterales bacterium | reverse complement strand
GGTGCTCGTCGTCGCAGCTGTGCTGATCGGCGGGTTGATCTGGTGGGTGGTGGCCAACAAGGCCAAGGAGACCGCCGATCAAGGCGGCGGCTTCGGCCCTCCCGGCATGGGCGGCCCTCCGGGGGCGTCCGGCGGCGGCGGCCGCAAGGGCCGGGGCGGGGCGATAGTCAACGCCGCCAAGACCGAAAAGGGTGACATGCCCGTGGTGGTCTCGGCCCTCGGCACGGTCACCCCCAGCGCCACGGTGACGGTCAAGTCGCAGATCAGCGGTCAGCTGATGTCCGTCGCCTTCCAGGAGGGACAGTTGGTGACGAAAGGCCAAGTGCTGGCCCAGATTGATCCCCGGCCCTACGAACAGCAGCTGGCGCAGGCCGAGGCGAACCTCGCCAAGGATGAGGCCCAGCTCGCCAATGCGCGGGCCGATCTCAAGCGGTATCAGACGCTGCTGGCGCAGGACTCGGTGTCTCGTCAGCAGGTCGACACCCAAGCTGCGCTTGTGCGCCAGCTCGACGCGCAGACCAAGGCGGACCGCGCCGCCGCCGGCACGCAGAAGCTCAACATTTCCTACACGCGCGTCACTGCGCCTGTCGCCGGTCGGGTCGGCCTGCGCCAGATCGATCCGGGCAACTATGTCACGCCGGGGGACTCCAACGGATTGGTGACCGTGGCGACCTTCTCGCCGATCGACGTCGCCTTCTCGTTGCCGGAAGACGTCCTGCCGAAGATCGTGGCGGCCAGAAACAAGGGCGCCAAGACGATGGTCGAGGTGCTGGACCGCGCGCAGACGCAAGTCCTCGCCCGCGGCGAACTGGCCAGCCTCGACAACCTCATCGACACGACCACGGGCACGATCCGGGCGAAGGCGCGCTTCACCAATGCGGAAGGGACGCTGTTCCCCAACCAGTTCGTGAATGTCCGCCTGACGACGGAGGTCCTGAAGTCCGTGGTGATCGCGCCGACCTCGTCCGTGCTGCGGGGCCAGCAGGGCATGTTCGTCTACGTGGTCGACGCGGAGCGCAAGGTGCATATTCGTCCCGTTCAGCCGGGCGCGGCGCAGGGCGAGCGGACGGCCATTCTGTCCGGCCTTTCGGCTGGAGAAACCGTTGTGACCGACGGCACGGACCGGCTGCGGGAAGGCATGTCCGTGACGATTCCGCCGCCCTGTGCGCCGGGCGTTGGCGGCGGCGGCGGCCGCAGGGGCGCCGGCGGTCCTGGAGCTGGCGGTCAGGGAGCTGGCGGTCCGGGCGCGGCCAGGAGCGCGATGAGCGCGTCCGGCTGCCGTCCTGTGGCGGGCCCCGCGGGCGCGATGGCGCCTCAGGGCGGCGCGGGACAGGGGCGACGTCAGGGCGGCGACGCCGGTCCCGCCAAGGGTGCGGTGGCTTCTGCGGGCGGCGAGGCCTCCGGTCCGCCCTCCGGCGGGGCGGGTCGCATGCAGGCGATGCTGGCGGAGCTGAACCTCGACGCTGCGCAACAGGCCAAGGCTGAAGCCATCCTGTCCGAAGCGCGGGAGAAGGCGCAGGCGAGCCTGCCCGAGGATGCGGATCCGGACACCCGCCGCGCGGTCATGCGCAAGGCGATGGGCGAGGCGCTGGGGCGGCTCGCCCCCGTGCTGCGTCCCGATCAGAAGGCGAAACTTGCAGGTATCCGCGCGAAAATGGCGGCGGGCGGCGGCGGACAAAGGGGCGGTGACCAGGGCGGCGGGTCGCGGCCATGACCGATCCTCAACCGTCGCACGGCGCCGGCGGTCCGTTCGGTTTCAGCCCGTCGCGTTTGTTCATCGAGCGGCCCATCGCCACCACCCTGTTGATGGTGGCGATCTTCCTGTCGGGCGTGATCGGCTTCCAGTTCCTGCCGCTCTCGGCCCTGCCCGAGGTCGATTACCCGACCATCCAGGTGCAGACCTTCTATCCTGGCGCGTCGCCAGAGGTGATGTCCTCCACGGTGACCGCGCCGCTGGAGCGGCAGCTGGGACAGATGCCGAGCCTGCAGCGCATGTCGTCGGTCAGTTCGAACGGCGCGTCGGTGATCACGTTGCAGTTCGGGCTCGATCTGACCCTCGACGTGGCCGAGCAGCAGGTGCAGGCGGCGATCAACGCGTCGGGCAACCTCTTGCCGTCCGATCTGCCGACCCCGCCGGTCTACGCCAAGGTCAATCCGGCGGACGCGCCGGTGCTGACTTTGGCCTTGTCTTCGGACGTGCTGCCGCCGACCGACGTCGAGGATCTGGCGGACACCCGCCTCGCCTCGCGCATCAGCCAGTTGCCGGGGGTCGGGCTCGTCACCGTATCCGGCGGGCAGCGTCCCGCCGTCCGCGTGCAGGCCAATCCGAAGGCTTTGTCCGCCTACGGTCTTAGCCTCGAGACCCTGCGTTCGGCCATTTCCGCAGCCAATGTCAACGGCGCCAAGGGGGCCATCCAGGGACCGACCCGGGCCTATGCGATCAACGCCAATGATCAGCTGAGCAGCCCCGGCGACTACGAGAAGCTCGTCATCGCCTACCGGAACGGCGCGCCGATCCGCCTCGGCGATGTCGCCAAGGTCGTGGGGTCCGCCGAGAATACC
>CAIUZX010000462.1 GCA_903903715.1 uncultured Caulobacterales bacterium | reverse complement strand
GGAAGCCGACCGCCGTCCGCTTTCGCGCCGTTCACCGTCTCGACAATGCGGTAGCCCTCCGGAAGGCTGAAGGGCGTCTCCTCTGCGCTGATGTTGAACGCGCAGAAGACCCGCTCGGACCCGGCGCCGCGCTCGAAGGTCAGAAGCTGGGCGCCCGCGACCACATGGCGAACCTCGCCGGTCCGCAGCGCGGCGAGCGACTTGCGCAGGGCGATCACGCGACGGGTGGTGTGCAGCACCGAGGTTGGCGCGGCCTCCTGTTGATCGACCGCGAGGGCGAGATGCGCCGCTGGGATCGGCAGCCAGGGCTCGTGGTTCGAGAATGCGCCGAAGGTCTCGCCCGATTTCCACGGCATGGGCGTGCGCGCGCCGTCACGGCCAAGGGTCAGCGGCCAGTTGAATAAAGCTTCGGGGTCCTGCAGCCGCTCGAAGGGCACGTCCGCCTGCGGCAGGCCGAGCTCGTCGCCGTAATAGAGGAAGACGTTGCCGCGCAGGCACATCAAGAGAAGCAGCGTCATGCGCGCCGCCGCCTCCCGATGCTCGGGCGCCGCCCAGCGGGACACGGCTCTGGGCGCATCATGGTTGGAGAAGGCCCAGCTCGGCCAGCCTTCGCCGTCGCGGCCGCTCCAGGTTTCAAACCCCTCGGCGACAAGCTTTGGCGTCAGCGTCTCGGCATAGAGGAAGGCGAAGCTGTAGGCGCTGTTCAGCCGCCGGTCGTCGGCGGTGTACTCCTTCATCTCGACGTCGGCGTTGTCGCCGCCGACTTCGGCCACGGTGAAGCGATCCGCGCCGTAGGAATCGAGCAGCGCCCGGATCCGCTCGAGATAGACGGCGATGTCCGGGTGCGACTGGTTGTACTCGTGGAGCTGAAAGTCGAAGGAGCGTGTCCGTTTTCCCGGCGGCGCGGGCGGATTATCGGCCAGCGACGGGTGGTGCATGCTGAAATTGACCGCGTCGAGACGGAAGCCGTCGACGCCTCGGTCCAGCCAGAACTTCGCCGTATCCAGCACCGCATCCTGAACCGCGGGATTGTGCAAATTCAGGTCAGGCTGAGAAGGCAGGAAGTTGTGCAGATAGTACTGCCTGCGGCTCGCGTCCCAGGTCCAGGCCGGGCCGCCGAACACGGACTGCCAGTTGGACGGGGGGGAGCCGTCGGGCTTTGCGTCCGCCCAGACATACCAGTCCGCCTTCGCGCCCGTCCGATCCTTGCGGCTCTCTCGAAACCAGGCGTGAGCGTCGGAGGTGTGAGAATAGACCTGGTCGATGATGACCTTCATGCCCAGCGCGTGCGCGCGCTCGAGCACCCGATCGAAGTCGTCGAGGGTTCCGAAAATGGGATCGACATCGCGATAGTCCGAGATGTCATAGCCGAAGTCCTTCATCGGCGACCGGAAGAAGGGCGACAGCCACACGCCGTCCACGCCCAGGGACGCCACATGGTCAAGATGTGCGAGCACGCCCGGCAAGTCGCCGATCCCGTCACCGTTGGAGTCGGCGAAACTGCGCGGGTAGATCTGATAGATCACCGCGCCTTTCCACCACGGCGTGGCGAGGGTTGCTGAAGTCGACTGAGGGATAACTTGCAGGTTCATGTCAGGGCTTCGACGTGGTGCAGACGATAAAGTCAAGCGGTGGAACGGTGACCGAATAGGCGCCGGGCGCCGCGGCGTGCGGACGGCAGTCGCCGCGCTCGGAACGCCAGTTCAATGACGCGATGTCGACGGCGACATTGGCCTTGATCTCGGTCTTTGCGGTGTTGAAGGCGATCAGGGTTTCCGATCCCTCGTCGCCGCGCCGCGTGACCGCGAACAGACCTGGGGTCTCCGCTGCAAAGCGGGTGACCTGGTCGCCGTGGCGCAACGCCGGGTCGGACTTTCGCACCTTCGCCATCTCGGCGAGGGCTCTGTAGATCGGATGATCTGGATTATAATTGTCCACGGCGGTGGTGGATGACGTTCCCACCAGCGGCGTCGCGTTCCAGGTCGCAACCTTCGAGGCGAACAGGGTCTGGCGGGAGGCGTTGTCGTCGCCGGTTCCGGCGAAGCCCTGCTCATCGCCGTAATAGATCACCGGCTGACCGCGCAGGAAGTAGGTCATGGCGTAGGCGAGAACGACCCGGCTCCTGATCTCGTCATCGGACGCCTTGGGACTGGCCTTGCGCG
>CAIUZX010000461.1 GCA_903903715.1 uncultured Caulobacterales bacterium | reverse complement strand
GGATCGCGACTGCTGGCGGACGGCTTTGGATCAAGCTCCCGCGGCTTTGCCCTGATCGCCAAGGGAGAGGGTCTGCGCTGGTTCTCAGGCGGCGCCGAAATCCCCGCAGGCCCCGGCGGCTCCGCCCCGGTCTGGAAGCCCAGCGGTCCCGGCTTCTACAGTCTCACCGTCATCGACCGGAGGGGGCGCAAGGCGCGCACCCACGTGCAGGCCGCGACGAACGGTGCGAAGTCCCTGCCTTGACCGACCTGGCTGATCATTCGTGCGCGATTGCGACGCGTATAGTGTCGAGAAGACCCTGAATTGTGTAGACTTACGAAGAACGTCTCAGGATCGCGATTGAGGATATGGAGTCGAACACGCCAATCGAGTCCCTTGAACGCGACGAGCACGTGTTCCTGTCCTATTGTCGGGCTGACGGAGCGGCCGCGCGTTGCATTGTTGCGGCCCTGGAAGCGCGCGGCGTCAGGGTCTGGTGGGACCGCAACCTGTCGAGCGGCGCTGTCTTCTCCCATGAGATCGAGAAGGCGCTCAGATCCAGCCGCAAAGTGCTGGTCCTCTGGTCAAAGGACGCTGTGCTGTCTGACTGGGTGCGCGACGAAGCCGCCCTGGCCCGCGATCTGGGTCTTCTATCACCCGTGATGCTCGACGATTCGAAACCGCCCCTTGGTTTTGGGCAATATCATGCGGTCGATCTGTCGAGGTGGAGCGGTCAGGCGGACGCGGCCGAGTTTGACAGCCTCATTTCGGCGGTCAGCGCCGCCACACCCGCCTCCGCAACGGTCCGTGCGCCGTCGGCTAATTCGCAGGCGCGCGTAGGGGATCGCGTGGGCGAGCTGGGTCTGTTCATTCGGCGGCGCAGGCTGCTTTTGGGCGGGGGGTTGGCCGCTCTCACGGGCGTGGCGGCCGTGTCGCTGCTGGGCGGGCTCGGGAAAAGTCCTTTTTCATCAGCCGCCTTGACCAGCGTCGCCGTGCTGCCGTTCGACAATCTCAGCGGCGACCCTTCGATGGAATATGTCTGCGATGGTCTGGGGGAGGAGCTAATTTCCGCCTTGGCGCGGCTGGATACCCTGCAGGTTGCGGGCAAGATTTCCTCTTTCCGCTTCCGCAAGTCCGACAAGTCTCCGGCGGCGATCGGGGCCAGTCTGGGCGTCGCCTATCTGATTGACGGCACGCTGCATCGCTTGGGCGATGTGCTGCGCATGAACGTGCACCTGATCGAGGCGAAGTCGGGATTCGCCCGATGGTCCCAGACGCTGGAGACGCCCGCGAGCGATGCGCTCGGGCTCGAGACCCGGCTGTCCGAAACGGTCGCGGTCCAGTTGCGCGGACACATGGGTCAGGCGGACAAGGCGCTCTTGGCCGGCGGCCGGGCCGATCGGCCGGAGGCTTTCGACGCCTACCTCAAAGGCAAGAAGCTCTTCGAACAGGGCGGCTCCGAAGCCGTGTATCGCGAGGCGCTCAACCAATTCGAGGCGGCTATAGCCGCGCAGCCCAACTTCGCGCCGGCGCGATCATTCAAGGCGCGGGCCTTGCTGACCCTGGGCGACGTCTACCTGACCGAACCCAGGGCGGCGCGCCGGGCCTTCGAGGACGCTCTGTCGAGCGCGGAGGACGCGGTTTCGATCGCGCCCGGATTGCCGATTGTGCAAGCCACTTTTGCGGACGCGCTCGTCACCGTGAGGCTCGATCTCGGCGCCGCCAGTCGCGCCTATGCGGAGGCGATGAAAACGGGATCCGGGCAAGCGGATGTGCTGACCCGATTTGGGTATTTTGCGGCCCGGACAGGGGATGTGGCCCACGGCGTTTCCGCTGCGAAGCTGGCGGCCGTACTGGATCCGCTCAACCCCAAGACTTTTCAATTTTTGGGTCTGGTCCTGACCGTCGCGAATGATTTCGATGGGGCGGAAAAAGCGCTGCGTCAGGCCTTGTCGCTGAATCCCGTCGCTGAAGGCGTGCATGCTGCGCTCGGCGACGTGTTCTACCTACGGGGCCGGTTTGAAGCGGCGAAAGGTGAATACAGTCTCGAGTCGGAGACTTGGAAGAAGCAGAAGGGCTTCGCCCTCGCGCTCGAAAAGTTGGGGGACCACGCCGGAGCGAAGCTGGCGCTAGGTCGACTGAAGGCGGAGCTGGGTGAACTGGGTCTATATCAGGAGGCGCAGATCTTAGCGCAGTCCGGTCGGCTGGATGAGGCTTTCAACGCCCTCAATGGGGCGTTTCAGCATAAGGACGCAGGCATGGTCGCCCTGAAAGCAGACCCGCTCCTACGGCCGCTTCAATCTGATGCTCGCTTCGCGGATTTGTTGTCGAGGCTCAATCTGCGGGCCAGTGGTTGACGCCCAAATTTGAGCGCCTCGCCTTTAGACATTCAACGGTTCTTGAATTCTGCGATCCGCTCTATTGGCTCTTCTCGCAACGTAAAAAGCCTGTGTACTCTCAAGGGCCCAAAAAGGCTCAGATGCATTGATCTTCAAATGGAGGGGTTATGAACCACAGGACTTTGGTCAAATGCGCGCTCATCGCTGCGGCGGGGTTGATGGCCGCGTCGGTCGCCGGCTGCAACAAGCCGAGCAGCAACAATACCGCGGCGACGGCCGAAAATACCGTCAGCGCGGACAACAGCTCCAACACCATGGCGCCGCCCAGCGACGCCTCGAACACGATGGGCGCAGGCTCCCAGAAGGGGGACGGCCCTCACTAGACCAAGCGCCAATGAGACTGAGGCCACGTATGGCCTGAGGGTTGATATTTGGCGTGTGATGGACTGCCGTCCCGTCGCCGCTCATGGCGTCGGGACGGCGGTCGTTATTCTCTTCTGGATCCACGCATAGTGGTCCGCCACCCGTGTAAACACGGTCGGCGCGACCCCGCACCCCACGGACCAGCCGACCAGTCCGACGAGGATGGTTGGGCGGAGAGAAGTCGTCGTTTTTGCGGTTGTGGTCTGGTAGATGCTCGCCGTCGCAGAAGGGTCGGCGACGGTCACGGCCGTCTTGCGAAACTGTTCCTTCCACTCAAAAGCCGTCTCTTCCGCCATGATCGGCCCGCCGCTGTCGCCCTGGCATGTCGCCTGGATCTTCTTGGCGCCCGGCGGATTTCCGGCGCAGAAGCTGTCAGGGGGCAGACGTTCCAGATGCGGGACGGACTGGCTCGAGTAGGCCGACCGTGCGACGTCGAGCTGTCGGTTGATGCCGTCCAGACAGTCCTTTTCCGGCAGGACCTGAATGGTGATCCTGGACAAATCGCGCGACATTGGAATGATCGACATTGCCGCCAGCTGCTGCGGGTCGCTGAAGGTCCGGCGCCATTCCTCCTGGGTGGTGACTTGATTGACGGCGCCCCAGCCTGAGGCGGAGACGATCGCGCCAGGCGCAGGTTCCGGCGTGACATAGCCGATCCAGTGGAACTTCAAAGGATTGTCGCACGGCACGGCTTCCGTCAACTGAACCAGAGCGACATCATTTTCCGGGGGCTGGTGGAACTGGCTCGGCCGATAATTCTCATGGGGATAGATGGCCTTGATGCGGAAGCTGAGCAGCTCACCGTTGATGTGGGAGCCGGAGGCGTCCGACAGGCGCGGCGCGCCCGCATGGATGATCAGCTGATCCTTGTCGACGACCTTGCTGGTTGACCCCTCCTGCGTCACGCAGTGCGCCGCGGTGAGGATCCAGAAGGGCGAGACCAGCACGCCGCCGCAGAGGTGATTGTTGGTGACCTGCTTGTTCCCGAGCCTCTGGTTTTTCGGGTCGGACCAGGTCGCGGCCAGGCGGACACGCGACGGATCATTGGTGTCAAACTTGTCCCTCCAGGCCAGTTCGACCTGAAAGCTGCGTTCGGCCTGATTGACGACAATTTCGCCATTGATGGTCCCGTAGCTCGTCCGTTGCAGGAAGCCCGTGCGCAGGAAATAGCGGATCGTTGCAGAGCGCCGTTGCAGGACTTCGGTCTGCTGAGGCGACAAAGAGCCCAGTCGCTTCAGCTCCTCCATTTCGGCCAGGAGACTTTCAAGATTGGTCGCCTTGGGCTCGCTGGCTAACAGGTCCTGTTCCGCGCGTGTGACTCGGATTGTGAAAGACGAATTTGGTTTCAGTGAGTTGGCCAGGTCATTCAAATGCGCCCGACAGGCCGCGGGCGTCTCATGCGGGGGGCGCAGGTCGTCGCACCCCTTCGGCAACTGGCTCGGCGAGCTATAGGGTACGAGCGTCGGCAGCGCGTTTTCGTCCTCAGCCCGGGCGCCGGTCGCCAGCAGCGTCAGCAGCACAAACCCAAGACCTGTCGCGATCGATCTACGCATGGCGGCTCCCTCGCTGCGGACCGACATCTTCCGCCCGCAGTCACACATGCACAAGTCAGCGAAAGATCCGTCGCGGAAGAAATGTCGAACCCGTTGGCGCCGCGCGGCTCGGTGATCCGCCATGGACGGAAGCGACTCTGAATCTAGCCGCGATGCGCCGCTCGACCGCCCTTAACGACTATTTTTTTGGGCTTGCCAGCTCTTCGCGACCGCTGGCGTACAGCGAAATGGTGCCCAGGAGAGGACTCGAACCTCCACGACCTTTCGATCACTGGCACCTGAAGCCAGCGCGTCTACCAATTCCGCCACCTGGGCCTTCGTGAGATGCTCCGTATGAGGAAGCGTCTCGGCGACGAGAGGAAGGGGTCATAGGGCGTCGCTCTGCGCCGGTCAACCGGCTTTTCGCCTGCGTTAGCCGAGATACGCCGGGCGGCGGAGGTCCAGGGTCAGGGGGAACTCGGCGGAGCGTTCCTCCGGCGGCAGGGTCTGCGGTCCGGGGGAGTGACCGTGCGCCTGGAACCGCGCCATGCGGCGGGCCTCGGCCTCATAGGCGTTGATCGGCGGGTCGTCATAGGACCGGCCGCCGGGGTGCGCGACCTGGTGAATGCAGCCGCCTAAGGAGCGCCCGCTCCACGCGTCCAGCACGTCGAAGGTCAGCGGCGCCTGGGTTTCCAGATTGGGGT